>NZ_JBVVAK010000005.1:0-50683 GCF_055792825.1 Microvirga sp. GN3 | reverse complement strand
GGAGGGCCAGGGAGGGCCCCACGACGCCATCGGGTCGATCGGCATTCCCGCTCGACCCGTGGCTACCCCCCTCTCCATCTCTCCCCCACAAGGGGGGAGAGGGCTCTATGGGCTCGCGCGCAATCATTACGACGTCAGGCCGCTGACGAGGCTCGGGATATCGAGCGGGCGGAAGCCGTAATGGTTCAGCCAGCGCACATCGGCCTCGAAGAACGGACGCAGGTCCGGCATGCCGTATTTCAGCATGGCGATGCGGTCGATACCCATGCCCCAGGCGAAGCCCTGATACTCGTCCGGATCGAGCCCGCAATTGCGCAGCACGTTCGGATGGACCATGCCGCAGCCGAGGATTTCGAGCCAGTCGGTGCCCTCGCCGAAGCGGATCTCACCGCCCTTGCGCGAGCACTGGATGTCGACCTCGGCGGAGGGCTCAGTGAAGGGGAAGAAGGACGGGCGGAAGCGCATCTTCACCTGCTCGACCTCGAAGAAGGCCTTGCAGAACTCCTCCAGCACCCACTTCATGTGCGCGATGTTGGCCTGCTTATCGATGACGAGGCCTTCCACCTGGTGGAACATCGGCGTGTGGGTCTGGTCCGAGTCGTGACGGTAGGTCCGGCCCGGGATGATCACCCGGATCGGCGGCGCCTTGGACGTCATCGTGCGAATCTGGACCGGCGAGGTATGCGTGCGCAGCACCTTGCGCTCGCCCTTCTCGTCGGGGGCGAGGAAGAAGGTATCGTGCATCTCGCGAGCCGGATGGCCCTCGGGGAAGTTCAGCGCCGTGAAGTTGAGGTAATCGGTCTCGATGTCCGGCCCCTCGGCCACGGAGAAGCCCATATCGGCGAAGATCGCCGTCAGCTCCTCGATCACCTGGCTGATCGGATGGAGGCGACCACGGGCTTCGGGCGCCTCCGGCACGGGCAGCGTGACGTCGATGCGCTCGGCGGACAGCCTTGCCTCAAGGGCTGCCTCGGCGAGCGTATCCTTCTTGGCGGAGATAGCGCCCTGCACCTTATCGCGCAGGCCATTGATGAGGGGGCCGCGTTCTTTCCGCTCCTCGGGCGTCATGGCGCCGAGGGTCTTCAGGAGGTCGGAGACGGAGCCCTTCTTGCCGAGCGCAGAGACGCGCACGGATTCCAGAGCCGCTTCGTCGCCGGCGGCATCGACCTGGGAAAGCAGGTCATGTTCGAGTTGATTGAGATCGGTCATCGGTCCCTGGCCAGATGCAAGCGCCAAATGCAGGCGCCTTGAGTGAGGCGCGGCGCGGGAACCGTCAAGTCGTCCGAGCCGCGTAATAGCAACCGACAGCGCATAAGGCCGTCAGCGCGAATGGTCTCGGAGAAGGGGGTAAAGGCGGTGCGGCTGAAAAGCCAGCCGCACCGAAGCTAGTCTATCCGGCTTTAGGCGGCCTGCTGCGGCAGGGCGGCCTTGGCGCGCTCCACGTAAGCGGCGAAAGCCGCCGGCTCGTGGATGGCCAGCTCGGACAGGACCTTGCGATCGACCTCGATCCCAGCCTTGCCGAGACCGTCGATAAATCGGGAATAGGTCAAGCCATGCATGCGGACGGCAGCGTTGAGACGCTGGATCCAGAGCGCGCGGAAGGTGCGCTTCTTGTTGCGACGGTCGCGAGTGGCATATTGCATGCTCTTCTCGACCGCCTGCTTGGCGATGCGGATGGTGTTCTTGCGGCGGCCGTAGAAACCCTTGGCTGCCTTAAAAACCTTCTTGTGCTTGGCGTGGGCGGTAACGCCCCGTTTGACGCGGGCCATTTAAAAACTCCTTCAAAATCCGGGATGTGGGAAAGAACCGCCTTAGCCGTTCGGCAGGAAGTACTTCTTCACGTTGTACGCGTCGCCCTCGAACAGGGTCGTGGTGCCGCGCAGGTTGCGGATCTGCTTCTTGGTCCGCTTGATCATCCCGTGGCGCTTGCCGGCCTGGGCGTAAACGACCTTGCCGGTGCCAGTGATCTTGAAGCGCTTTTTAGCGCCAGACTTCGTCTTCAGCTTGGGCATTTGGCTCTCCTTTGGACAGGCTTCCGGAGCGGCAAAGCCGCACCTTGGCCTTTTCATTGCTGCATGAGCAAAACGAACCGCCACGGCAGCCCTAACAGCCGGGCGGTTCAATGAAGGGCGGCTTATGACAGAAGGCCGCCCAAAAAGCAATGGCCGCCGGGACCCCGACGGCCATGAATTTCACTGTATAGGGAGCCCCTTAGCGCGGCGCCAGGACCATGACGACCTGACGGCCTTCGAAGTTCGGCTCCATCTCGACCTTGGCGAGATCGCCCACATCGGCCTTGACCCGGTCCAGGACCTTCAGACCGAGGGATTGGTGCGCCATCTCACGGCCGCGGAAGCGCAGGGTGATCTTCACCTTGTTGCCTTCCTCGAAGAAGCCCTTCATCGCCTTCATCTTGACCTCGTAATCGTGGTCGTCGATGCCGGGACGCAGCTTGATTTCCTTGACCTCGACCGTCTTCTGCTTCTTGCGCGCCTCGGAGGCTTTCTTCTGCTCCAGGAAGCGGAATTTGCCGTAATCGAGGATCTTGCAGACGGGAGGGGTTGCGTTCGGCGAGATCTCCACGAGATCAAGGCCTGCCTCTTCAGCAACCTTCAGGGCATCGAAGAAAGGCACTACGCCTCGGTTCTGCCCTGCATCGTCGATCAGCTGCACTTCGCGAACACCGCGAATATCTCGGTTGGCGCGCGGTCCGTCCTTTTGCGGCACCGGCATGGCTCTCATTGGTCTGCGAATGGCTCGTATCTCCTGTTAAAGGCTAGGCCGAGGATCGGAGATCCCAAGGGATCCCTGCTTTGAATGCTCAGCCTTGCCACGAATGAATCGACATTTCGCGCAAATGCGCGGGAAGTCAACTTGTTCGATGGGTAAAACGACTCTCAAGAAGAGCCGAATACACATCGAGGGTACTGGACACCATGCGTTCGAGCGAGAAATGACGCTCCACATGAGTCCTCGCTCTGGTGCCCAGGGCGATCCTGGCGCTGGCACCCAGATTCAGCGCGGCTCCGACCGCTTCGGCCAGAGCATCGGCGTCTCCGGCCGGGATCCGCCAGCCCGTCCGCTCATGCGGAGGCACAGCCGGCGGGGACAGGACAGTCTCCGGCACGGCTCCGAGATCGGACACCACGACCGGCGTTCCCATGGCCTGCGCCTCCACGGCCGAGCGGCCGAAGGCTTCGGGCTCGGTCGAGGGCACGGTGACGACGGAGGCCGCCAGGAAGGCCGCCGGCATGTCGGTGCAATGGCCGACCCGGCGCACGACGCCCTTCAACTTGCGTGCCTCGATCAGGTTGTCGAGGTCCTTCACATAAGAGTCCCTCCCCTGCGGGTCGCCGGCGAGGATATAGGCCACGTCGGTGAGGCCCGCATCGCGCAGCTTGGCCGCCGCCTCGATCAGCACCTTCTGGCCTTTCCAGCCGGTGAGACGGGCGGCGAGCAGCACCACGCGCTCGTGCGGAGAAACTTCCCAGGCCTTTCTCAAGGCTTCGATCCGCTCCGGCGCGATGGCCTGGGGCGAGAAGACCGAAAAATCCGTTCCCCGGTGGATGACGCGGATGCGGTCTCCAGACTGGGGATAGACCGAGCGGATCAGCTCCCCCGTATAATGGGAATTGGCGATCACCGCATCACCCCGCGCCATCACGGAATTGTAGAGCACCTTCACGGACGAACGGCCGGAATAGCTGCCGTGATAAGTGGTCACGAAGGGAAGGTTGAGGGAGCGCGCGGCGCCCAAGCCCACCCAGGCGGGTGCCCGCGAGCGGGCATGTACGAGCGAAACCCGCTCGTTGTGGCAGATCCGGGCGAGCTTTCGCACGTTGACGAGCATGGAGAACGGGTTCTTCGTCGCCGCCGGAAACGGAATCCAGACACCGCCCTTGGTCTGGAGCTCGCCGACAAGCCGCCCGCCCTCCGTGGCCACAAGGGCGCGGGCCCCGGCATGGACCAGGCCTTCGGCAATATCGACCGTGGTGCGCTCGGCTCCGCCGGCTTCGAGTTCGGGCACGATCTGCAGGATGGTCCGGCCCTCCAGCGGATGAACATGAGAGGACGGAAAAGCCATCCCTCCGCCGGGTCGTGTTGAAAAACTCACGGATGTAAGAGCCTTCTCAAAAGAATCGTCTAGAAACGGTTGCTTCAAAGCAGTTGAGGATGAGTTAACCATGCCGCAAAGCGTCACGGCTGGCCAGGATGCCCGCTCGATCGCCGTCTTGTCCCGCGAGGGAAAGGGACCACCCGCCGTATGGCTCGGCGGCTTCAAGTCTGACATGCGCGCCACCAAGGCAACCGCCCTCGACGACTGGGCGAAGGAGAACGGCCGCGCCTTCCTTCGCTTCGACTATAGCGGCCACGGCGAATCGGAAGGAGCCTTCGAGGACGGGACGATTTCCCGCTGGCTTGAGGATGCGCTGGCCGTGATCGAGCTTTTCGTCAACGAGCGCCCGATCTTCGTCGGCTCGTCCATGGGAGGCTGGATCAGTTTGCTGGCCGCCCGCCATCTCATGAAGACCCGGCCCGAGATTGCTCCCGCGGGCATCGTCCTCATCGCGCCGGCCATCGATATGACCGAGCGGCTGATGTGGGACCGTTTTCCGGAAGATCTCAAGAAGGGCGTGCAGGAGATCGGGGTCTATCACCGGCCTTCGGCCTATTCCGACGATCCCTACCCGATTACCTGGAAGCTGATCGAGGACGGGCGCAGGCACCTTCTGCTCGACAAGCCGATCCAGACCGGCTGCCCGGTTCACATCCTGCAGGGGATGGAGGACCCCGACGTGCCCTGGGATCATGCACTCCAGCTCGTCGAGCACCTGCCGGGAGACAGCGTGTCGTTGACCCTGATCAAGGACGGCGACCACCGGCTCTCCCGGCCGGAAGACATCGAGCGGCTGATTGCGGCTGTGGCGGCGATTGCCTGAAGAAAGTGAAAAGAGGTGAGCCCTAATGCAGGCTCACCGTCGTCAGGTCATGCGCCCAGGCATTGGCCACGGCGGTATCGTGGTTGTCGGTCAGCAGGATGGGCTCGCCGCTGGCGGACAGGAGCGCGAACAGCCGCATGCCGGGCTGGAGCTTCGGCGCCTGCGGGAACAGCCGCGCCACCTCGTCGGATTCGAGCGGCTTCACATAGGCCATCTGCCCCAAACCCAGGGTCGCCAGTTCGGCAACGTCCAGGGCCGGCACGGTATGATTTTTGATATCGAAGTTCATGGACATCTCCTTTTTGCGGATGCCGTCACACCTTGTCCGACGCAATAATGTCGATCTTGCGGATGATCCGCTCCGGCTCGGGCCGGGCGAGATCGATCGACAGAAGGCCGTTGGACAGGTCCGCGCCCATCACTTCCATGCCGTCGACAAGGAGGAAGGTACGCTGGAACTGACGGGCGGCGATGCCGCGATGAAGGAAGTGCCTTGTCTTGTCGTCGGACTGGCGCCCCCTGATGACGAGCTGGCTCTCCTCCAGGGTCACCTCCAGCTGATCCCGGGTGAATCCGGCGACGGCCAAGGTAATGCGGAGACGCTCGGGGGCGTGTTCGGTGCGAGCCAGACGCTCGATATTGTAGGGCGGATAGCCGTCTCCTGCCGCCTTTGCGACGCGGTCGAGCGCCTGCTCGATCTCATCGAAGCCTAACAGGAACGGATGCCCAAAGGGCGACTGACGCGACATGTTCGAAGCCCAAGGTTAGAGGCACTTCGGTGATTTTGAGCCCGCTCATGCGGCGCTCAAGCGGCCCCGCGAGGGGCCGCTGTCAGCAATATGGTTATGGCGTCATGCCCTATCAAGCCCCTGCCAAGTCGCGCCGGCAAGGGCTTAAAATCAAAGGTTAACGGCAGGCGGATCAGACCCGCTCCCGCCACCAGGCGACCTGCTCGGCCACCCGGACCGGCGAGGTACCGCCGAAGCTTGTCCGCGAGCGGACGGAATTCTCGACGCCGAGCACGTCGTAGATACCCTCGTGAATCTTGGGCTCGACCGCCTGCATGGCATCGAGGGGAAGCTCTTCGAGGGTGCAGCCCCGCTTCTCCGCCTCCGAGACGATGCGCCCGGTGATGTGGTGGGCATCGCGGAAGGGGATGTTGAGGCTGCGCACGAGCCAGTCGGCAAGATCGGTCGCCGTGGAGAAACCCGCTCCGGCAACGGCGGCCATGCGCTCCGGCACTGGCTCCAGGTCCTGGATCATGCCGGTCATGGCTGCGAGCACGATCTCGATGCTGTCGGCAGCGTCGAAGACCTGCTCCTTGTCCTCCTGCATGTCCTTGGAATAGGTCAGCGGCAGGCCCTTCATCATGGTGAGGACCGAGATCAGGGAGCCGAAAATCCGGCCCGACTTGCCGCGCACCAGCTCGGCTGCATCCGGATTGCGCTTCTGCGGCATCATGCTGGAGCCGGTGGTCCAGCGGTCCGGCAGGCGGACGAAGCCGAAGGGAGCTGACATCCAAATGATAACTTCTTCCGCCAGACGTGACAGATGCATGGCGCAGATGGAAGACGCTGCCATGAACTCCAGAAGGCTGTCGCGGTCGGAGACGGAATCGAGCGAATTCCGGGTCGGACCGTCGAAGCCGAGCGCCTTCGCGGTCATGTGCCGGTCGATGGGGAAGGACGTTCCCGCAAGCGCCCCGGCGCCGAGGGGGCATTCGTTCAGGCGCCTGCGCGAGTCGCGGATGCGGCTGCGGTCGCGGGCGAACATTTCCACATAGGCCATCAGGTGATGACCGAAGGTCACCGGCTGCGCGCTCTGGAGATGGGTGAAACCAGGCATCACGGTCGCCACATGGGCCTCGGCCTTGGCCAGAAGCGCCTTCATCAGGCTGGTCAGCTGCTCGTCGGTCCGGTCGTGGGCATCGCGCACCCAGAGGCGGATATCGACAGCGACCTGATCGTTGCGGCTGCGGGCCGTGTGCAGGCGGGCTGCCGGATCACCGACGATCTCGCGCAGGCGGCTTTCCACGTTCATGTGGATGTCTTCGAGCGCCCTGGAGAAGGAGAAGTTTCCGGTTTCGATCTCGCCCAGGACCCGCTGGAGCCCCTGATGGATGGCGTCCCGGTCGCTCTCGGCGATGATCCCCTGCTGCGCCAGCATGGTGCTGTGGGCGATGGATCCTTGGATGTCCTGGGAGGCCAATCGCTTGTCGAAGTCGATGGAGGCGTTGATGGCTTCCATGAGCGCGCTGGGGGAGGACGAGAACCGCCCGCCCCACATGGTGTTGGCACCCGATTTTTTGGCTTCTTCAGACACTGTCGTTCATCCGGAAAGAGGGTTGGAGAGCCTTTGCCACAAGTTGCCCCTTCAGGCCAACCCGGATCGGCATCCTGCCCGACCATTAAGCATGGTGCGTAATGTTTGCCAGTTTAAAACCAGTTGCTAGACTCGACAGCGCTTGTGTGATTTGCATTCATACTGGCGCAACAAAAAGCGCTCTGAGCGCTGTAAGGGAATGGCCAATGAAGCGACTTCCGAAATTTCTCCTATCCGCAGCCATGGTTGCCACCATGGCGACTTCCTTCTCTGCCGTCATGGCAGCAACCCCGCCGGACACCCTCGTCCAGGCCTGGCAGAGCGACGACATCATCTCGCTCGACCCGGCAGAGGTGTTCGAGTTCAGCGCGTCCGAGATCATCGGCAACACCTATGAGCGCCTGATCTCGTACGACATCAAGGACGTGTCGAAGATCTCCGGACAGGTCGCCGAGTCCTGGACGGTGTCTCCGGATGGCAAGACCTATACGTTCAAGATCAAGCCCAACCGCAAGTTCGCCTCCGGCAATCCGATCACGGCCGAAGACGTGGTGTATTCACTCCACCGTGCCGTGGCGCTCGACAAGTCCCCGGCCTTCATCCTGGGCCAGTTCGGCCTGACGAAGGACAACGTGAAGGACAAGGTCAAGCAGACCGGCCCGCTCGAGATGACCTTCGAGGTCGACAAGGCTTATGCGCCGACCCTGGTTCTCTACTGCCTCGGCAACTCGGTCGCCTCGATCGTCGACAAAAAGCTGCTGGTCCAGAACGAGAAGGACGGCGATTTCGGCTATAACTGGCTCAAGACCAAGTATGCCGGCTCCGGCCCCTACATCATGCGCGACTGGAAGGCCAACGAGGTCCTCGTCCTCGAGCGCAACCCGAACTACGAGAAGAAGACCCCTCTCGCCCGTGTCATCTTCCGCCATATCAAGGAAACCGCGAGCCAGCGCCTTCTGCTCGAGAAGGGCGACATCGACGTGGCCCGCAACCTGAACCCGGAAGAGATCGCCGCGGTTTCCAAGAATGCGGACATCAAGATCCAGAGCGGCCCGAAGGGTACGGTTTATTACCTCGGCCTGAACCAGAAGAACCCGAACCTGGCCAAGCCTGAGGTTCGCCAGGCCCTGAAGTGGCTCGTCGACTACTCGGCGATCGCCGACACGATCATGAAGAGCAAGGGCGACGTTCACCAGAACTTCCTGCCCAAGGGCTTCCTCGGCGCCGAGACGAACAACCCCTACAAGCTCGACGTCGCCAAGGCGAAGGAGCTTCTCGCCAAGGCCGGCCTGAAGGACGGCTTCACGGTGACGATGGATACCCGCTCTACCGCCGAGATCACCGGCATCGCCCAGGCCATGCAGGCCACCTTCGCGCAGGCCGGCATCAAGCTTGAGATCCTGCCGATGGATTCCAAGCAGGCTCTGACCAAGTACCGCGCCCGCCAGCACGATATCTATATCGGCAACTGGGGCTCGGACTATCAGGACCCGAACTCGAACGCGGACACCTTCGCGGCCAACGAAGACAACTCGGACAATGCGAAGGCGAAGCCGCTCGCATGGCGTAATGCCTGGGATCCGGGCCCGCTGACCGCCAAGACCCGCGCCGCCGTGATGGAACGTGACGGCGAGAAGCGCGCGCAGATGTACAAGGAACTGCAGAAGTCGGTTCTCGACGATGGTCCGTTCGTGATCTTCCTGCAGCAGACAGAAGTCGCTGCCGTGCGCAAGAACGTGGACAATTTCGTTCTCGGTCCGTCGTTCAGCGACAACGACGTGTCACAGGCGAAGAAGAACTGACGCTTCGATGGTTTCAGCAGTCATGAACGGGGGCGGAGGGCACGTTGGTGCCCTCCGCTCCTTCCTTAAGAAAGCCGCCCAGTTCGTCATCGTCCTGATGACGACCCTCCTCGGCCTTGTCGCCGTCACCTTCTTCATCGGCCGCGTCGTGCCGATCGATCCTGTCATCGCCATCGTCGGCGACCGCGCGCCGGCTCATGTCTATGAGCGCATCCGGACCGAGCTCGGGCTTGACCGCCCTCTGATCGAGCAGTTCGTCATCTATGTGAAGAAGGCCGCGACCGGCGATTTCGGCAATTCCGTTCTCACCACCAATCCGGTGATGATGGATATCATCAACGTCTTCCCGGCGACGCTCGAACTCGCGACGCTCGGCACGCTCATCGGTGTCATCATCGGCATTCCGCTCGGCGTCCTCGCCGCAGTCAAGCGCGGCACGCTGATCGACCAGTTCGTGCGTGTGCTCGGCCTCGTCGGCTATTCGGTGCCGATCTTCTGGCTCGGCCTCATGGGACTCCTGCTGTTCTATGCCAAGCTCGGCTGGGTCGCAGGCCCGGGCCGCATCGACGTGACCTATTCCTATCTCTACACGCCCGTCACGGGCATCGTGCTTCTCGACACCGCCATGCAGGGCCAATGGGATGCGTTCTGGGATGCGGTCTCGCACATCATCCTGCCCGCCTGCCTGCTCGGCTATTTCTCGCTCGCTTATATCAGCCGCATGACGCGCTCGTTCATGCTGAACGAACTAGCACAGGAATACGTAATCGCCGCGCGCGTGAAGGGCTTGTCCGAGATGCGTGTGATCTGGCGCCATGCCCTGCGCAACGCGGCCGTTCCCCTCGTGACGG
Organism: Microvirga sp. GN3; assembly: GCF_055792825.1. NCBI lineage: Bacteria > Pseudomonadati > Pseudomonadota > Alphaproteobacteria > Hyphomicrobiales > Methylobacteriaceae > Microvirga > Microvirga sp. GN3. Next base: position 40,768 of record NZ_JBVVAK010000005.1, on the reverse strand, counting down.
TGATCGCTCTGTCCTATGCCAACCTTCTCGAAGGCTCCGTGCTTACTGAGACGGTCTTCGCATGGCCCGGACTTGGCCAATACATCACCAACTCGCTGCAGAACGCGGACATGAATGCAGTGCTCGGCGGAACTCTCGTGATCGGGACCGTCTTCGTGCTGCTCAACCTCGTCTCCGACCTGCTCTACCGCTTGCTTGATCCGAGGACCCGCTGATGGCCGGCGCCCCTCTCGCTGAACAACCCGCAGGTCTTCGGGCCTGGCTGCTTTCCGCAGAACCGCACTCCCGCTGGCAGGCACGGCTCGGCCGCTTCTATCTCGGCTGGCGCGCCTTCTCGCGGAATCCGCTCGCCGTCGTCGGTCTCGGCATCGTCATTCTGCTGATCCTCGTGGCGATCTTCGCCGATTTCATCGCGCCCTATTCGCCGATCGCCGGCGGAGACCTGCGCACACAGCGTCTGCTGCCGCCGAGCGAAACCTATTGGTTCGGCACGGACGATCAGGCGCGCGACATCTTCTCCCGCGTGGTCTACGGCTCACGTATCACGCTCTTCGTCGTCGTGCTGGTGGCGCTGATCGCAACGCCCATCGGCCTCCTGGTCGGCACTGTCTCCGGCTATCTCGGCGGGTGGGTCGATACGGTCCTGATGCGGACCACCGACATCTTCCTCGCATTCCCGCGCCTCGTCCTCGCACTCGCCTTCGTGGCGGCCTTGGGCCCCGGCATCGAGAACGCGATCATCGCGATTGCGATTACCTCGTGGCCACCTTATGCCCGTATCGCGCGCGCCGAGACGCTGATGATCCGAAACAGCGATTTCATCGCGGCCGTAAAGTTGCAGGGCGCATCCACGCCGCGCATCATCATGGGCCACGTGGTGCCGCTCTGCGTTTCCTCGCTCATCGTGCGCGTGACGCTCGACATGGCGGGCATCATCCTGACTGCCGCGGGCCTCGGATTCCTGGGTCTCGGCGCGCAGCCGCCGATGCCAGAATGGGGCGCGATGGTCGCTACGGGCCGCAACTATCTCATCGATCAATGGTGGGTCGCCGCCATGCCGGGTCTTGCCATCTTCGTGGTGAGCCTCGGGTTCAACCTGCTCGGCGACGGCCTGCGTGACGTTCTCGATCCGAAGGCCGCCAAATGACCAAGCCGCTTCTCGACGTCGAAGATCTCCGCGTCCGCTTTCACCTGCGCACGGGCACCGTGGAAGCGGTGCGCGGCGTGTCCTTCCAGCTCGGCCGCGAGCGCCTCGGCATCGTGGGCGAGTCGGGCTCCGGCAAGTCGCAGACGGGCCGCGCGATCCTCGGGCTCACCCCTCCCCCCGGTGAGGTGACGGCCAAGCGCCTTGCCTTCGACGGGATCGATCTGCTCAATGCCTCGAAGCGCACGCTTCGCACCTTGCGCGGCGGACGCATCAGCATGGTGATGCAGGATCCGAAATATTCGCTGAACCCGGTCATGACCATCGGCGAGCAGATCATCGAGGCCTATCAGGCGCACGCCAAAGCCGGCCGCAGCGAGGCCCGCGACAAGGCGCTTGCCATGTTAGAGGCGGTGAAGATGCGCGATCCGTCCCGCGTTTTCTCGCTCTATCCGCACGAGGTCTCCGGCGGCATGGGTCAGCGTGCCATGATCGCCATGATGCTCGTGACCGATCCGGATCTCCTCATCGCCGACGAGCCGACCTCGGCGCTCGACGTGACCGTGTCGATGGAGGTGCTGCGCATCCTCGACGAGCTCGTCACCGAACGCGGCATGGGGCTGATCTTCATCTCGCACGATTTGAAGCTCGTTTCGTCCTTCTGCGACCGGGTGCTGGTGATGTATGCCGGGCGCGTGGTCGAGGAGCTGGAGGCAAGGAACCTGCGCGAGGCGCAGCATCCCTATACTCAAGGGCTGATGCGCTGCCTGCCGACGCTCGCGAACGACGTTCGCCCGCTTCCCACGTTGAACCGCGATCCCGCTTGGGCATTGTGACTTAGGCGCTGTAACAATGCTCGATATCCAGAATCTTCAAGTCGTCTTCGGCACCGGCCGCCTCAGGGTCGATGCGGTCAAGGACGTAAGCTTCCACGTGGAGCCCGGCGCGGCCTATGGACTCGTCGGCGAATCCGGCTCCGGCAAGTCGACGGTGCTGCGCGCCATCTGCGGCCTGGCGCCGATCAGTGATGGACACGTGCTCGTCGAGGCTAAGGAAGTCACCACGCCGCGCAGCAAGGAATTCTACCGCACGGTGCAGATGGTCTTCCAGGACCCCTATGCCTCGCTCCATCCGCGCCATACGGTGGATCGGACGCTCTCCGAGCCGCTCGCCATTCACGGCGAGAAGGATGCGGAGGCGCGCATTCTCCAGGCTCTGCGCGAGGTCGGCCTTGGCCCTTCGTTCCGCTTCCGCTACCCGCACCAGCTCTCGGGCGGCCAGCGTCAGCGCATTGCGATTGCCCGTGCGCTGATCCTGCGTCCGAAGGTGCTGCTGCTCGACGAGCCGACCTCGGCGCTCGATGCCTCCGTGCAGGCGGAGATCCTGAACCTGCTCGACGATCTGCGCCGCCGCTTGGGACTGACCTATATCCTGGTGAGTCACGATCTCGCAGTCGTCGCGCATCTGTGCGAGCGTCTTCTGGTCATGCGCCATGGCGAGGCCGTCGAGGAAACCACCTCTACGGCGTTGCGCTCGGGCGCGGCATCGAACGAATACACTCAGTCCCTGATCCAGGCGAGCCAGGGCTTTAAGAGGGATGCGAAACAGCCGGCCGAAGCTCTGGCCGGTTGAACCTGATTTTCAATTCTAACTGCTTGGCACGAGATCCATGTCCCGCTCTTCCCTGATGCCCGTCTTCGATGGCCATAACGACGTCCTCCTCCGCCTGATGCGCGGCAAGATTCAGCCGGAACAGGCTTTTCTGGAGGGCGACAATATCGGACACCTCGATTGGCCGCGCATGAAGGAGGGCGGCTTTGTCGGCGGATTCTTCGCCGTCTATGTGCCGTCCGACAGCGTCGGCGTCGATGTGGATGCGCTGATGACGCAATCGCGCTATGACGTGCCCCTGCCTGCGCAGCTGCCGCTCGCGCCGAGCCAACAGGTCACCGTGCACATGGCCTCGCTCCTCATCCGCATCGAGCACGCCTCGAAGGGCGAGGTGAAGATCTGCCGTACGGCCGCCGACATCCGCCAATGCATCGATACCGGCAGGCTCGCAGCGATCCTGCACATCGAGGGCGCGGAAGGCATCGACCCCGATCTGCACATGCTGGACGTGCTCTATGAGAGCGGGCTGCGCTCCATCGGCCCGGTATGGAGTCGCTCCAACATCTTCGGCCACGGCGTGCCGTTCCGCTACCCCTCGACGCCGGACACCGGCCCCGGTCTGACGGATCGCGGCATCGAATTGGTCCGCGCCTGCAATCGCCTCAAGATCATGATCGACCTCTCGCACCTGAACGAGAAGGGCTTCTGGGACGTGGCGCGGCTTTCGGATGCGCCGCTCGTCGCCACTCATTCGAACGCGTGGGAGATCTGCCAGCACTCGCGCAATCTCACCGACAGGCAGCTCGCGGCGATCCGCGAGAGCCGCGGCATGGTCGGCGTGAACTTCGCCACCTCCTTCATCCGCCCCGACGGCCAGCGCAACGACGACACGCCGCTGGAAGAGATGATCCGCCACATGGATTACCTGATCGAGCATGTGGGCGTCGACGGCGTCGGCTTCGGTTCCGATTTCGACGGCGCGACGATTCCTGCCGAGATCGGCGATGTGCGCGGCCTCCCCCGTCTCGTCGACGCCATGCGCCGCCACGGCTACGACGAAGCGACCCTGCGCAAGCTCTGCTACGAGAACTGGGTGAACGTTCTGGAGCGCACCTGGGGGCGGTGAGACTTTCAGGCCATTGTCGCCCAGTGGTCATCCCGGGGCTGCGAAGCAGAACCCGGGATCGCCTGGAATGAGCAGCGCATGAACCTCGATACTGTCATCCCCGCGCAGGCGGGGATCCAGAGCCGCTGACGATGCCGGATTGGTCGAAGGTCATGGTTATGGATCCCGGCCTTCGCCGGGATGACAACGTTCTATCCTGATAGCGATCCCGGATCGCCTACGGCGTCCGGGATGACACTCTCTGAGGCCACTCACCGCTCCGCCTTCGAGGTCAGGGCAAAGACGCTTGCGATCCCACCGACGCCGAGCATCAGCAATAGGCTCACCGCATTGATCGCCGGCGACGCGCCCTCACGCATCTGGCCATACATGGCGATCGGCAGCGGGGCGTCGGAACCGACGAGCATCAGCGTCGTGTTGAAGTTCTCGAACGACATCAGCAAGGCTACGAGTCCGGCTCCGATCAGCGCGGGGCTCAGGAAGGGCAGCGTGACCGTCCGCAGCACGCGCGCTCGGCTGGCGCCCAAATCGAAGGCGGCTTCCTCCAGCGATCGGTCGAACTTGCGCAGGCGCGCAGCGATGATGAGCGTCGAGATGGTGAGGATAAAGGACAGCTGTCCGAGGATCACGAGCGACAGGCCCGGCCGCAGGAAATCGAGATCCGTCTGAAGCCAATCCTCGAGCCCGTTCGCGACGCGCGAGAAGAAGGCGAGGATCGAGATGCCGAGCACCACGCCGGGGATGACGAGCGGCCAGAGCATCATCATGGCGAAGAACGTCTTGCCGTGGAACTCCGCCCGCTCCAGCACCAAGGCATTCACCGTGCCGATGAGCACGGCGAGCAGCGCGACGGGTATCGCGACCTTGAAGCTGTTGCCGATGCTGCTCAGCCAGATCGGGTCCATCAGCACGCCGGGCTTGCCGGTCACAGTGCCGGAACCGGTGAACCATTCGAGTGTGAAGCCGCGCCAGGGCGGCGACGGGAACGGGCTCGCGTTGAAGGCGAAGATCGCCACGACGAGGAGCGGCGCGAACAGGAAGAGGTAGAACGCCGCGATGTAGAGCTTCCAGGCGATGGACGGACGGTTCATGGCGTCATGCCTGCTTCAAGGTGGTGCCGAGGCTCTGGCCGGTGAGGCGCAGGCCCAGCCACACGATGGCGGACGAGAGCAGCAGGAGCAGCATGCCGAAGGCAGCACCCTGGGGCCAGTTGAAGCGCGTGATGAACTGCGCGTAGATCTGCTCGGTGAACCACAATCCGTTCTTGCCGCCGAGCAGCACCGGCGTCGCGAAATTGCCGACGGTGAGCATGAACACGATGATCGAACCCGCAACGATGCCGGGCATCGCATGCGGAATGACGATGCGGCGCAGAACCGTCCAGCGGCTGCCGCCGAGGTCGAAGCCTGCCTCGACGACGGAGGGTTCCAGGCTCTCCAGCGCATTGGCGAGCGGCACGATCATGAAGAGCAGGCCGCCATAGACGAGACCGAGGATCACCGCGCCGTCGTTGTAGAGAAGCTCGACCGGCTGGCTCGCAACGCCAACCGCTTGCAACGCATAGGAAATGACGCCGCTCTCGCGCAGCAGGATCATCCAGCCGAGCGTGCGCACGAGCTCTGACACCCAGAATGGCAGCAGGCAGAGCAGCAGCAGCATCGCCTTCAGGCGTCCCTGCGCCACACGGGCGATGTAGAGCGCGATGGGAAAGGCGAGTAAGAGAGTGAGCGCAGTCACCAAGATCGACATGAAAGCCGTACGCGCAAAGGTGCGCCAGTAGAGCGGCTCGGTGAAGAATTCGAGATAATTGCCGAAGCCGAAAGCATAGACCCGCGGCGCCACGCGCTCACTGAAGGAGAGGATGAGAATCTCCACATGCGGCAGCACGATGAGAAGCCCCAGCCACAGGATCGCGGGAGCGAGCAGCAGGAAGAGCGTGAGGCGCCGGGCCTGTTTCGTCATCATGCGGCAAAGACCTTCATCGCATCCGCCGTCCAGCCCACATGGACTGGCGCGCCGACCTCGATGCCGGCGAGTGGACCCGCTTGAGGCAGCACGGCGCGCACGGGCTCGGCGAAGCCTGCCGTGTCGATGAGCAGGCTCGAAGCGGCGCCGTCGAACAGCACGGCTGAGACGCGGCCCTCGAAGCGGTTGGGTAGATTGCCGAGCGACGAGGGATCCTGCGCGAGCGCCACGGCCTCGGGCCGCACGAAGGCAAGCGCCTGTGCGGCACCGCTCCCCTGCCCCTGCACGACGGCACCGGATGGCAGCCGCACGGCAATGGCTCCATTGGAAGCCGATGCGGCCTCACCCTGCCAGCGGTTCGTCTCGCCGACGAAGCTCGCCACGAAGGGCGTGGCCGGACTGTGATAGAGTTCGCGCGGGCTTCCCACCTGCTCGAACCGGCCCTGGTTCATCACGGCGATGCGATCGGACATGACGAGCGCTTCGGACTGGTCGTGCGTGATGTAGGCGAAGGTGGTGTTGAAGGTGCCCTGCAATTGCTTCAGCTCGATCTTCATATGCTCACGCAGCTTGAGATCGAGCGCGCCGAGCGGCTCGTCGAGGAGCACGAGGGTCGGTTCAAGCACGAGACAACGGGCAATCGCCACGCGCTGCCGCTGACCGCCCGAAAGCGCCGTCACGCGGCGCTCGCCAAAACCTTTCAGGCCGACACGCTCCAGCATGCGGCCCGCGCGCTCATCGGCCTCCGCGCGGGACACGCCGCGACAGGTCAAACCATAGGCCACGTTCTCGCCGACGCTCATCATGGGAAATAGCGCGAGGCTCTGGAACACCATGTTGACCGGCCGCTTGTTGGCCGGAACGCCGATCATCGATTGTCCGCGGATGCGGATATCGCCGGAGGTCGGATGCTCGAACCCGGCGATCATGCGCATCAGGGTGGTCTTGCCGCAGCCGGAGGGACCGAGGATCGAGAAGAACTCGCCGGGAGCAACGCTGAACGTCACGTCATCGACGGCCGCATGGGAGCCGAAGCGCTTGGTGACATTGACGATGTCGAGATCGGTGGAATGGGCCATGACGCTGTCACGCAAAAAGTCATCCCCCGGGCAAGCCGGGGGATGATGATACAACACATTGAGCTTTTACGAACCGGCCTTCAGACGGTCGAGGACTTTGCCCTCGATCTCTTCGAGACCGGCCGGCACCGCCGGATACCACTTGATGTTGTCGATGGCGGCCTTCGGGAAGCTCTCGGCGAACTGATCCTTCAGCTTGCCCTGCATGAGCTTGTCGGCACCGTTGGAAGCCGTGAAGTTACCGGCAGCGGCGGCGACCTTCGCGGCGATCTCGGGACGCATGTTGAAGTTGATCCACTTGTAGGCGGCATCGTCGTTGCGGCCCTTGGCGGGAATCGCGAAGGTATCGACCCAGCCCAGAGCCCCGGACTTCGGCGCGATGAACTTCATGTCCGGGTTTTCGGCGTTGAGCTTCCATCCGCCCGTATCCCACGCCATGGCGGCGACGATCTCGCCCGAGCGCACGGCATTGAGGAGCTGATCGGTGCCTTCCCAGAAGAACTTCACGTTCTTCTTGCACTCGGCGAGCTTGGCGCCGACCTTATCCATCAGGGCGGCATAGGCCTTGGCGTCGCCATAAGCGGCGAAGGGATCCATGCCGTTGGCGAAGGCGAAAGCGATCAGCGCGGGGCGCTTGGCGCGGAAGCTGGTCTTGCCGGCGAGAGCGGGATCGCAGAGGTCGTTGTAATCGGCGACCTTCGGCGCAGCCTTCGTGTTCACGACGAGGCCGTCCGTACCCCAGATGTGGGGAACGCCGTAGACCTTCCCGTTGACAGAGGTGTTCTTCTTGGTCGCCTCCAGCATGGAGGCAATGAACTGGTCGGACTTGAGCTTGGAGAGATCGAGTGGCTTGTAGATGCCGAACTCAGTCTGCGGGCCGGCGATGCGGTCCTGGCTCGGCTGAGCAAGATCGAAGCCCGCGCCCTGCGTCGCACGCAGCTTGGAGATCATCTCCTCGTTGTTCGAGGTCGTCACCTCGACCTCGATGCCGGTTTCCTTCGTGAACTGGGCGACGACATCGGCCGGGGCATAGCCCGACCAGGTCAGAAGCCGCAGCTTTTCGGCGGCCTCGGCCGAGCCGACGACCATGAGAGCGGCGAGAGCCGTAGCCAGCTTCAGGCTGGCGCGTTTGGTCAACATCTTAAGTCCTCCAATGTGGCTGGGCTTTTACCCATGTTCCCCAGTTGCAAAACTATATGACAGTTGCACGACGCGCCAGGGGGTGCGAAGCCGGCTCACGAAATGACGTAACGGCTGACAGGCCCGCATCTCATCGATATGGATAGGCTTCCTCTGTCGGAGCCTTCAGCGATGCGCACCTTCTACCCCGAAATAGAACCTTACGATCATGGCATGCTCGATGTCGGGGACGGCCATCGGGTCTATTGGGAATTGTGCGGCAACCCGCAGGGCAAACCCGTGGTTTTCCTTCATGGCGGCCCGGGCGGAGGTTGCACGCCGACTCAGCGCCGGCTGTTCGATCCAGAGAAATACCGCATCCTGCTCTTCGATCAGCGCGGCTGCGGACGCTCGACGCCCTATGCGAGCCTGGAAGCCAACACCACCTGGCATCTCGTGGCCGATATCGAGCGGCTGCGCGAGATGATCGGTGTGGACAAGTGGATGGTGTTCGGCGGTTCCTGGGGTTCGACCCTGGCGCTGGCCTATGCCGAGACGCATCCCGAGCGCGTGACCGAACTCGTGCTGCGCGGCATCTTCACCTTACGTCGCTCGGAGCTGCTCTGGTACTACCAGGAGGGCGCCTCCTGGATCTTCCCGGACAAGTGGGAAGGCTTCCTCGCGCCGATCCCGGAGGCGGAGCGCGGCGACCTGATGGCGGCCTATCGCAAGCGCCTGATCGATCCCGACCCGGCTGTCCGGGCCAAGGCCGCACGCGCCTGGAGCCTGTGGGAAGGCGAAACGATCACGCTCCTGCACAACCAGGAATACAGCGACCAGTTCGGCGACGAGCATTATGCCATCGCCTTCGCGCGGATCGAGAACCACTACTTCGTCAATGAAGGCTTCTTCGAGGACGGACAACTCATCCGCAACACTCATCGCCTGAAAGACATTCCCGGCGTAATCATCCAGGGCCGCTACGACATCGCCACACCACCGAAGACCGCCTGGGAGCTGCACAAGGCCTGGCCCGAGGCGAAGTTCATCATGGTGCCGGATGCAGGCCACGCAGTGAGCGAGCCGGGGATTACGCATCATCTCATCGAGGCGACGGACGCATTTGCGGAGCGATAGCGAGTCTTGTCATCCCGGGGCCGCGCGAGCGGAACCCGGGATCGTTCTCAGAACATGGCGTCAGCAACGCTGTCATTCCCGCGCAGGCGGGAATCCATAAACGCTGACAGCACCAGGATAAATCACCGTAGTGGTTATGGATCCCGGCCTTCGCCGGGATGACAGTGCTCTATTCTAGAAGCGTTCCCGGATCTCCGCCGCACTTCGTCCGGGATGACGATCTTTTAGAAGCGGGATGACGATGGTGTGATTTACTTCGCCGTCCAGCCGCCATCCATCGACAGGTTTGCACCCGAGATCTGGCTTGCCGCGTCCGAGCACAGGAAGACCGCGAGCGCCGCCACCTGATCGACGGTCACGAATTGCTTGGTAGGCTGCGCTTCCAGAAGCACGTCGTTGATGACCTGCTCCTTGGTCAGCCCGCGCGCCTTCATGGTGTCGGGAATCTGCTTCTCGACGAGAGGCGTCCAGACATAGCCGGGGCTGATGCAATTGACCGTGATGCCGTCGGCCGCAACCTCGAGCGCCACCGTCTTGGTGAGGCCTGCGATACCGTGCTTGGCCGCCACATAGGCCGATTTGAACGGCGAGGCCACGAGCGAATGGGCAGAGGCCGTGTTGATGATGCGGCCCCATTTGCGCGCCTTCATGCCCGGCACCGCGGCGCGGATCGCATGGAAGGCGGAAGACAGGTTGATGGCGATGATCTGATCCCACTTCTCGACCGGAAAATTCTCCACCGGCGAGACGAACTGGATGCCTGCATTGTTGACGAGGATGTCGACGTTGCCGAATGTCCGCTCGGCGAGGTGGATCATCTCCTCGATCTCGTGCGGCTTCGACATGTCGGCCGGCGAATAGATCGCCTTGACCCCGAACTCGCTCTCGATACCGGCGCGGGTCTTCTCGATCTCGGCCGCATCGCCAAAGCCGTTGATGACGACATTGGCGCCTTCCTTTGCAAGAGCTTGGGCGATGGCGAGGCCGATGCCGCTAGTCGAGCCGGTCACGACGGCTGTCTTGGATGTCAAAGTCATCATCTGCTCCGTTTAGGCCTGGACTCCAGGCATCATCTCAGAGGTGGATAGCATGAAGGGCACTGCGAGGGTGAGCCTAACAAATAGGAGCATGGAAGGCTGATCCCCAGGCACCACCCTCGCCTGCTTCCGATGCATGGCCCGATGGATCAGAGGCCCGTTGCCGGATTGGCCCCAATGTGAGATGCGGAGATCGGGCCGTTCCGGATCGTCAACAGGTGCACCGTGCCGACACCGAAAATACTCCCCTGCGGCGACAGTGCCGTGACCGTCGAGTTCGGCGAAACGATCGATCCGGACATCAACGGCATGGTTCTCGCTCTCGATGACATCATCCGGGCCCGCTCCCCGGCCGGCCTGATCGAGACGGTGCCGACCTATCGCTCCCTCACCATCCAGTTCGACCCGGTGGCGACCGATTATGAGGCCTTGGCCCAACTTCTGCACGAGGAAACGCGAGATCTCGCGCCCCGCAAGGCGATCGGCCGGCGCTGGCGCGTGCCAGTGGTCTATGGCGGCGAATACGGCATCGATCTGGACGAGGTGGCGAGCGTCCACGGCCTGACACCGAACCAGGTGATCGAGATCCATTCCTCGGCGGTCTATCGCATCTACATGATCGGCTTTCTCCCGGGCTTCACCTATCTCGGCGGCCTCGACAAGAGGATTGCCACGTCCCGCAGGCTTCATCCCCGCGCCAAGATCCCGGCCGGCACGATCATGATCGGCGGCGAGCAGGCCGGCATCGCCCCCATGGACATGCCGAGCGGCTGGCACAACCTCGGCCTGACGCCCGTTCGACCCTATGCGCCAGGACGCGATCCGGTTTTTCTGTTCGCGGCCGGCGACGAGATCGTCTTCGAGCCCGTCAACGCCTCTCGCTGGGAAGCGCTGGAAAGAGCCGCCTTGGCGGGCGAACCCGTGGCCGAGGAGGTGCGTCCATGATCGATCTCGTGGTGAAATCCTGCGGTCCCATGACCTCTCTGCAGGATCGCGGGCGTCTCGGCTACCAGGGCTTCGGTGTCTCGCCCTCCGGTGCAATGGATCGCCGTGCACTGGCGATGGCGAATGCGCTCGTCGGCAATCCGCCAGAGACGGCTGCCATCGAATTCATGAATCTCGGCGGCGCCTTCATCTGCGAGGGCGGCGATCTTCATGTGGCGCTCGCCGGTGCAGGCTGCACGATGAGCATCGATGGAACGCCTGTCACTCCGCAGACCTCCGTGCTCCTCAAGGAGGGGCAGAGCCTGGAGATCGGGCACCCACGAGCCGGCACCTTCGCCTATCTTGCGGTGTCCGGCGGCTTTGCGGTTGAGCCGGAACTGGGGAGCCTCTCGTTCCATCTGCGGTCCCGCCTCGGCGGCCTGAAGGGAGCGGCACTGAAGGCAGGAGATTGTCTGCCCTGTCGAGCAGAATCTCAGGATCGTGAACCGATGCAGCTGGCCGTCGATCCGATCGAGGAGAGCGGCCCGATCCGCGTGATGCTTGGGCCGCAGGACGATTACTTTCCGTTGGAAACAATTCGTTTGTTCCTGGAAAGTGAATTCACCATCAGCCCCCAGGCCGACCGCATGGGCTTTCAGCTGACCGGCCCGCGCCTCGAACATGCCAAAGGCTTCAACATCGTCTCGGACGGCATCGTGGACGGTCATATCCAGGTGCCGGGCAGCGGCCAGCCCATCGTGCTCATGCGCGACCGGCAGACCGCCGGAGGCTATCCAAAGATCGCCACCGTGATCAGCGCCGATCTCGCGCGCTTCGCACAGATGCGTCCAGGATCGACCGTGCGCTTCAAGGCCGTCGAGCGGGGGGAAGCATTGGCCGCCGCACGCCGGTTGAAGGAATGGATCACTTCCCTGCCCTCAAGCCTCACGCCCGTTCGCTTCGCGCTCACGACCGAGCATCTTTTGAGCCGCAACCTGATCGGCGGCACGGTCAACGCGCTGACTCCCGCGGTGGCCGATTCGAACGAGTGAACGGAAAAGGCCGTCGCACTAGAGCATCGAACCCAAAAGTGGACCCACTTTTGGGATCCAATCCGATGCTTCCTTCCTTGATGAGAGCATCGTGCGGAAAACCGGATCCACTTTTTACTGGCGTGGCCCTTCGGGTCGCTGACGCGGCCCTCTGGGTCCACACGATGCTCTAGCGACGCCTTCTCATCCTATTTCGCTTTCGTCTTCGTCTTGACGCCGCTTTCCTCAGCACGGTCGGGGGCCCCTGCGGCCTTCGCCTCGCGGCGGCGCGCGTGCAGGACCCATTCGGTGTAACCGTTCGGTTGCTCCGCGCCCTTGAAGATCAGGTCGCAGGCGGCGTTCCAGGCCGGGCCCTCGAATTTTGGTGCCATCGGACGATAGAGCGGATCGCCCGTATTCTGTTGGTCCACCACCTCGGCCATGCGGCGCAGGGTTTCCATCACCTGGTCCTTCGAGACGATGCTGTGGCGCAGCCAGTTGGCGAGGTGCTGGCTCGAAATGCGCAAGGTCGCGCGGTCCTCCATCAGCCCGACATCGTGGATGTCCGGCACCTTGGAGCAGCCGACGCCCTGATCGATCCAGCGCACCACATAGCCGAGAATGCCCTGGCAGTTGTTGTCCAGCTCCTGCTGCACCGCATCCGGCGCCCAGTTCGACTGCGACACTGGAATGGTCAGGATGTCGGAGAGCTTCGCGCGCGGACGCGCCTTCAGATCCTCCTGGCGGACCGGCACGTCGATCTGATGATAATGCAGCGCATGGAGCGTCGCCGCGGTGGGCGACGGCACCCAGGCGGTGTTGGCGCCGGCCTGCGGATGGCCGATCTTCTGCGCCAGCATGTCGGCCATCTTGTCGGGTGCGGCCCACATGCCCTTGCCGATCTGCGCCTTGCCGGGCAGGCCGCAGAGGAGACCCACGTCGACGTTGTTGTCCTCGTAGGCCTTGATCCAGGCGGTCGACTTCATGTCGTTCTTGCGGATCATCGGGCCGGCTTCCATCGAGGTATGGATCTCGTCGCCCGTACGGTCGAGGAAGCCGGTGTTGATGAACACGATGCGCTCGGATGCCGCCTTGATGCATGCCTTGAGGTTGACGGTGGTGCGCCGCTCCTCGTCCATGATGCCCATCTTGAGCGTGTTGCGGGCAACGCCCAGCATGTCCTCGACGGCACCGAAGAGATCGTTGGCGAAGGCCACCTCGTCGGGGCCGTGCATCTTGGGCTTCACGATATAGACCGAGCCCGCGCGGCTGTTGCGCAGCTCGCCCTTGCCCTGCAGGTCATGGATGGCGATCAGCGAGGTGACGGCGGCGTCGAGGATGGTCTCGGGAATCTCCTGGCCGCCCTCGTCCAGCACCGCATCGGTGAACATGTGGTGGCCGACATTGCGCACCAGCATGAGGCTGCGCCCGTGCAGCCGCAGCTCGCCGCTGTTCGGCATGGTGTAGACCCGGTCCGGGTTGAGACGGCGTTCGATGGTCTTGCCACCTTTCTCGAAGCTCTCGATGAGGTCGCCCTTCATGAGCCCGAGCCAGGTCCGGTAGACCTGGACCTTGTCCTCGGCATCCACCGCCGCAACCGAATCCTCCAGGTCCATGATGGTGGAGATGGCTGACTCCAGCACCACGTCGGCAATGCCGGCCGGATCGTCGGCGCCGATCGGGTGCGAGCGGTCGATGCGGATGTCCAGGTGCAGGTTGTTGTGGCGCAGGAGCACGGCGGACGGATTGGCCGCCTCGCCCTGGTAGCCGATGAACTGGGTCGGATCGATCAGGCCGGTCTCGGTGCCGTCCTTAAGCGTGACAAGAAGAGCCCCATCCCGATCGGCGTAAGCGACCGCATCCCGGTGGCTGCCGCCAGCCAGAGGAGCCGCCCGGTCGAGCACCTCGCGGGCGCGCTCGACCACCTTGGCGCCGCGGGCCTCGTTGTAGCCGCCGGAGCGGGTGGTGCCGTCCTCCTCCGGGATGGCATCGGTGCCATAGAGGGCATCGTAGAGGCTGCCCCAGCGGGCATTGGCGGCATTGAGCGCATAGCGGGCGTTGGAGACCGGCACCACGAGCTGGGGTCCGGCGATGCGGGCGATCTCGTCATCCACATGCAGCGTCTGGACCGAAAAGTCCTCCGGCTCGGGCAGCACATAGCCGATGTCGCGCAGGAAGCGCTCGTAATCCGCCTGATCGAAGGCCTTGCCGGCCCGGCCGCGGTGGTACTCGTCGATCTGCGTCTGGATCTTGTCGCGGACCGCGAGCAGCTCGCGGTCGCGTGCTGCGAACTCTTTGACGAGACCGGCCAGGCCGCTCCAGAAAACGGCACTCGACAGGCCCGTGCCGGCAAGCGCCTCCCGTTCGATGAAATCGTGAAGAACCGGTGCAACCTGGAGGCCGTTCGTCTGGACGCGCGTCATCGTTCCCGCTTTCGGTGTCTAAAGGACCAGCCTTAGCTTAAGGCGCTGCGACTAAAAATGAAGATCGACGCCCTTTCCATGGAAAAAAGGACGAAGGATCGGGCGTGGTCCTATGCTTTGGAAGTAGATCCGGCTCCCCGGATGAAATCTTGCAACAAAAAAGCCGCCTGAGCGGCGGCCGTTTTTGAAGATTTGGTGGAGCCAGGCGGGATCGAACCGCCGACCTCTTGCATGCCATGCAAGCGCTCTCCCAGCTGAGCTATGGCCCCTTGAAATCCGCGGCCTTTGGGGTACCGCGGCGGTCTTTGTCGAAGCAGAGGCGCTTCTATAGTCGCCTCTGCTTTGAGGTTCAAGCCTCTTCGTCGTCTTCCAGATCACTGTCGATCAGGTCGGACACGTCGTCGTCGCCCTCCTCCTCGTCCTCGAGGAAGGTGTCATCGTCGGCAACATCGTCACCCACGTCGATATCGTCATCGACCGGGATGTCCTTTTCGTTCTCGCCGGCCTCGACCTCGTCGAGGGAGACCATCTCCGGACCGGTCGATTCGAGTTCGGTCTCATCGTCATCGGCGGCGGCGCGGGCCACCACGGGCGCGGCGACGCGGCTCAGGGCCGCGGCCTGGAAGACGGTGCCGCATTTCGGGCAGACCGCCGGGTCCTTGTTGAGATCGTAGAATTTTGCGCCGCAGCTCATGCACTGGCGCTTCAAGCCGAGTTCCGGTTTGGCCACGGGTGATTGCCTTTAGGAAGTGAATGGTTGGGAACGCTCCGTTAGTCGTGAGGGAATGGCTTGTCAAATAGGAAATTGCAAGAGGCGTCGGAGCCCTGAGCCAGCTTGCGCGTGACGGCGGCAAAACCCCGTGTTAGGAGCCCGCCCGGATAAGAAGTCTCAAGGAACCCGAGCAAGGAACCGACAATGTCGCACGCGCACGGAACGCCCTCCCCGGTCGCCAGCAGGCCTGGAACGCCCCTGAAGGGGCGCATCCGCGTCCCCGGCGACAAGTCGATTTCCCACCGCTCTATGATCTTCGGGCTGCTCTCTATCGGCGAGACCCGGGTCGAGGGGCTGTTGGAGGGGGACGACGTGCTGCGCACCGCGGAGGCCTGCCGGGCCCTCGGCGCCACCATCACCCGCGAGGCGCCCGGCCGGTGGCGAATCGTCGGGGCCGGCATCGGCGGCCTGACAGAACCCAAGGATGTTCTCGATTTCGGCAATGCGGGTACCGGCTCTCGCCTCATGATGGGCGTGGCCGGCAGCCACCCGATCACCTCGACCTTCGACGGCGACGCTTCGCTGCGCAAGCGTCCCATGCGCCGGATTCTCGATCCGTTGACGAAGATGGGCGTGAGCGTCGTCAGCGAGGCCGAGGGCGGACGCGTTCCGCTGACCCTGCGCGGCCCGAATGAGACGATCCCGATCACCTACGAGACCCCGGCAGCCTCGGCCCAGATCAAGTCGGCGATCCTGCTCGCCGGCCTCAACTCTCCCGGCAAAACCACCGTGATCGAGCGCGAGGCGACCCGCGACCACACGGAAAGGATGCTGCGCCATTTCGGAGCGAGCGTCGAGATTGCGCCCCACGGCGCCGATGGACGTGCCATCACGCTTCAGGGACAGCCGGAGTTGCGCGGCACCGATATCGTCGTGCCGACCGATCCGTCCTCGGCCGCCTTCCCCCTGGTGGCGGCCCTGATCACCCCCGGCTCCGACGTGGTGCTGGAAGGTGTGATGATGAATCCGCTGCGGACGGGCCTCATCACGACGCTGATCGAGATGGGCGCCTCCATCGAGCGCCTGAATGAGCGCGACGAGGGCGGCGAGACGGTCGCCGATCTGCGCGTCCGCCACAGCAAGCTTACCGGTGTCACGGTTCCGCACGCCCGGGCCCCGGCCATGATCGACGAGTACCCGATCCTGGCCGTCGCGGCCTCCTTCGCCGAAGGCACGACCCGGATGCAGGGGCTCCACGAGCTGCGCGTGAAGGAATCCGACCGCCTCGCCGCTGTCGCGGCTGGTCTCGCAGAGGCTGGCGTCGAGCACGAGATCCAGGGTGACGACCTCCTTGTTCACGGCTCAAGTGGCAAGGTTCGCGGCGGCGGCAATCCGGTGGCGACCCACCTCGACCACCGCATCGCCATGTCGTTCCTGGTCATGGGCCTCGCCACAACCGAGCCGATGACGGTCGACGATGGTGCCATGATCGCGACAAGCTTCCCCTCCTTCATCCCGCTCATGCGCGAGCTTGGCGCCGCGATCCAGGATTGAGCCGCCCCATGATCATCGCCATCGACGGCCCCGCCGCCTCGGGCAAGGGTACCCTGGGCAAGCGCCTCGCCGACCATTACGGCTTCGCCCATCTCGACACCGGCTTGCTCTACCGGGCGGTCGCCCGCGTGCTCATGGACCGGAACATCCCGCTTACTGATCAGGACGCCGCGATGCAGGTGGCGCAGAACCTGGACGTCTCCCACTTGGACGACGATTCCCGCCTGCGCGGCGCCGCCATGGGTGAGGCCGCCTCGGTCGTGTCCGCCTATCAGCCTGTCCGCGATGCCCTTCTCGCCTTCCAGCGCCAGTTCGGGGCCCAGGAGCCGGGCGCCGTGCTCGACGGGCGGGATATCGGAACGGTGGTCTGCCCCGATGCGGAGGTGAAGCTCTTCATCACCGCCGCCCCCGAGGAGCGGGCGCGGCGCCGCCACCGGGAGCTGCTGAGCCGGGGCGAGCAGGCGGAATACGAGACCATCCTTGTGGATATCCGCCGCCGCGACGAGCGCGACATGAACCGCAGCACGGCCCCGCTCAAGGCTGCGGCCGATGCCATGACCCTCGATACGACGCATCTGGACGCCGACGGCGCCTTCCTGGCGGCGCTCGATCTCGTGGAGCGCACGCGCTCCTGACACCCCTGGTCCGGGCGTGGCCTTGCCTTAGTTTCAGAAGCTGGCACACTTAAAAAACCAATCCGGCTCCCGAAAAGGAGATACCGATGGTTCGTTCCGGCTTCACCCGCCTTGCCGCAGTGCTGGCTTGCCTCTGGGGGATTCTGGCCCTGCCGGCTCAGGCCCAGAGCGAGACGGAGGTCGACCTCGCCCTTGTCGTCGCCGTCGATATCTCCTTCTCCATGGACACGGACGAGCAAGCCCTGCAGCGGGAGGGCTTCGCCCAGGCCTTTCGCTCCAAGCTCGTCCATGATGCGATCCGCGGTGGGATGCTGGGCAAGATTGCCGTGACCTACATGGAATGGGCCGGCTCACCGGACCAGAAGGTGATCGTTCCCTGGACCGTTCTCGACAATTCCGAAAGCCTGATGGCCTTCGCGGACAAGATCGCCTCAACCCCTTTACGCCGTGCGCAGCGAACCTCGATTTCCAGCGCCATCGATTTCAGCGTAAAGCTCCTCGATGAAAGCAGCGTCAGTCCGACGAGGCGGGTCATCGACGTCTCGGGCGACGGCCCCAACAACCAGGGACGGCTCGTGATCGAAGCCCGCGATGCAGCGCTCGCCAAGGGCATCACGATCAACGGTCTGCCGATCATGCTGCGCCAGCCCGGCTATCTCGACATCCCGGACCTCGACATCTATTACAAGGATTGCGTCATCGGCGGCCAGGGCGCGTTCACGGTACCGGTCCGCGAACGCGACCAGTTCATCGAGGCGATCAAGACCAAGATCCTGCTCGAAGTCGCCAACCTGATGCCTCAAGAGTCCCTGTTCAACCGCATTCAGACCACTCCGCGCACCAACTGCATGGCCGGCGAGATGCAGTGGCGTGATCGCTGGAGCAATTGAGCTGTCTCTCCCATGAAGCAAATGACGTTGGCGCTCGTGGCCCACGACGCCAAGAAGGACGATATGGCCGAGTTCGTGGCCAAGTATGAAAACGACCTCCGCCCTTTCGCTCTCTTCGCCACCGGCACGACCGGCGGGCGCGTGATGGAGCGCTGCCCGTCCCTGTCGGTCACACGGTTGAAAAGCGGCCCGCTCGGCGGCGATCAGCAGATCGGCGCGATGATCGCGGAAGGAAAGATCGACGCGCTCTTCTTCTTCGTCGATCCGCTCTCGCCTCATCCGCATGACGTGGACGTGAAGGCCTTGATGCGCCTCGCCCTCGTCTACAACATCCCGATGGCGCTCAATCCCGCGACGGCCGAGCGGCTGATCGAGTCGTTCAGGGATTAGGCTTCCCATGATCATCCGTCCCGAGATGGCCGAGGATGCTCCCACCATCCGAGCGCTCACTGCAGCAGCGTTCGAGGGCGCGTCCCACAGCAGCGGCACCGAGGCTGCCATCGTCGATGCGTTGCGGGATGCGGGCGCATTGACGCTCTCCCTCGTCGCCGAGACGCAGGGCCGGATCGTCGGCCACGTGGCATTCTCGCCTGTCACGATCAATGGTGAGGCAGGTCGCTGGTTCGGGTTGGGACCCGTTTCGGTCGAGCCTGCGGAGCAGCGGCACGGAATCGGCCAGACGCTTATTCGAGAGGGGCTGGAGCGCCTCAAGGCCATGGGTGCGGAAGGCTGCGTTCTGCTTGGCGACCCTGCCTATTACCGACGCTTCGGCTTCGTCAGCGATCCGAAGCTGCGCTACGGTGAGGTGCCGCCTGAATACTTCCAGCGGCTGAGTTTCACCGGCGTCGAGCCCAAGGGCGAGGTGGCTTACCATGCTGGCTTCGATACTGCCGGGCCGGCATAGAGCATCGGAGCATCCGCACGGCTTGAGCCTATGTCCCGCGCGGCTTGGCGCGCCGTGTGGGCGGCGCGGTGAGCGGATCCTCCGGCCAGGGATGTTTCGGATATTGCCCCCGCATGTCAGCCCGCACAGCCGCCCAGGAACCTCGCCAGAAGCCCGGCAGGTCGCGGGTGATCTGGATCGGACGCTGCGCCGGCGAGAGCAGATGCAGGATGAGCGGCACGCGCCCGGCCGCGATGGTGGGATGCTTGTCGAGACCGAACAGTTCCTGCACCCGCACAGCCAGGACAGGCCCCTCCTCCGCTCCGTAATCGATTGGGATCTGAGAGCCCGTCGGCACCTCGATATGGGTCGGCGCCTCGGCATCGAGACGGCGCTGCAGGTTCCAGGGCAGAAGGCTGCGCAGCGCCTCGCTCAGGAGGTCAGCTCCGATGTCGGTGAGACCACTCCTGCCGACGAGATGCGGCGCGAGCCATTCTTCCGCCGTCCGGCTCAACGCCTCATCGGACAGGTCCGGCCATTCGTCGCCCTCGGCTTTCCGAAGAAACATCACGCGCTCGCGCCATTGCGCCAGCGCCTTCGACCATGGCAAGGCATCGAGCCCCAGCAAGACGAGACCTTCGGCAAGCGCCCGCGCCGCCTCTTCCGTGGCCGGAACTTTCAAGGGGCGCTCGTTCAGGAGCAAAGCACCGAGGCGGCGCACGCCACGCGCGCGCAGCGCCTTTGCCTGACGGTCGAAGGCAATCTCATCGCGCTGCTCGATTGTCTCGCCGAACAGGCTTTCGATCTCATCCGGCGATATGGAGGCCGCAGCCAGAATCCGTGCCGAGGCGGCACCGCCCGCGATCTCGGCGATGGCGAGATAAGGCTCCTTCGCCAGCCGCTCATGGGCTTCGAGCACGGCACCGCGCCCATTGGCCATGAGATATTCGCCCGTCTTGCCGCGCGCTTTGGCGAGCCTGTCGGGATAGGCCAGCGTCAGCAGAGCGCCGATGGAATGTGGCTCGCTGGTGGATGCGCGGGCACCGCCCTTGGCCCATCCTTCCGCCATGCGCCGCATATCCTGCGCCCGGCCAGACCGATCACGGCGGAAGCGCTCGACGCGCTCGGCGAGATCGACCGCGTCGCCGCCCAGACCGCGCTCGACGAGAACAGCCGCAAGGTCCGCCGCATCGCGCGCCTGTCCGCTCTCGCCCGCAACCATCACCATCCGCGCGAGACGCGGCGGGAGGGGGAGATCGCGCAGGCGGCGGCCCACATCCGTGATGCGTCCCTCGCCATCGAGGGCGCCGAGCTGCTGCAACAGCGCCCGCGCCTCCTTCAGGGCCGGTGCAGGCGGCGGATCGAGGAAGGCGAGCGAGGCCGGATCGGTAACGCCCCAGGCGGCGCAATCGAGCAGCAGGGGCGCGAGATCGGCCGAGAGAATTTCAGGGCGGGCGAAGGGTTCGAGCGCGCCGGTTGCGGCCTCTTCCCAGAGGCGATAGCACACGCCCGGCTCCGTTCTGCCTGCACGGCCCCGGCGCTGATCGGCAGCGGCGCGGGAGACCCGCACCGTTTCGAGACGCGTGAGACCGATATTCGGCTCATAGACAGGCACACGGGAAAGCCCTGAATCGATCACGACGCGCACGCCCTCGATGGTGAGCGAGGTTTCGGCGATGGAGGTGGCGAGCACCACCTTGCGACGTCCGGGCTTCGCCGGGCTCACCGCGAGATCCTGTTCGCCCCGCTCCAGCGCACCATAAAGCGGCGCGATATCGACAGCGGGATCGCTGACACGCTCTCGCAGCATCGTCTCGACCCGGCGGATCTCTCCCTGCCCCGGCAGGAACACCAGCAGGGAGCCGCTTTCCGCTCTCAAGCCGCGCGTGACCGCATCCGCCACCTGTTCCTCGATGCGCCTGTTGGGGTCGCGCCCGAGATAGCGGGTCTCGACCGGATAGGCGCGGCCCTCGGATTCGATGACAGGTGCCTCGCTCAACAGCCGCGCCACGCGGGCACCGTCGAGCGTCGCGGACATGACGAGGAGACGAAGGTCGTCCCGCAACCCGCCTTGTGCATCGAGCGCCAGGGCGAGGCCGAGATCCGCATCGAGGGAGCGCTCGTGAAACTCGTCGAAGAGAACGGCCGCGACACCATCGAGCGATGGATCATCCAGGATCATGCGCGCGAAGACGCCCTCGGTCACCACCTCGATCCGCGTCTTGCGGCTGATCTTCGAGCCCAGGCGAACACGCAGGCCCACCGTGTCTCCCATGGCCTCGTCCAGCGTCTGCGCCATGCGCGCCGCAGCCGCGCGGGCCGCCAAGCGCCGCGGCTCTAGCACGATGATCTTACTGCCGTTTGCCCAGGGCTCGTCGAGCAGCACCAGCGGCACCCGCGTGGTCTTGCCCGCACCCGGAGGGGCAACCAGCACGGCGTTGGAGCGCGCGCGAAGGCTCGCCGTCAGATCGTCGAGGACGGCGTCGATGGGAAGGGAGGTGTCGAAAACCCGCATGCCGCCTGATGGCTCAAGCGGGCGGAGAGAGCAAGTGTGATCGCTTGTCATTTCCGGCCTGCAGCCGCCGGGAATGGCACCCTCTCATGTCATGGCCGGCCTTGTGCCGGCCATCCCGATGTTTTGAAACGCCGCGCTTTTCTTCATCCAGATCACCGGCACAAGGCCGGTGATGACGTGAGGGTGTGGCTATATCGGAAACCCGAACCCCCGCAGTTCCGCCGCCAAATCGATGGGCTCGACGCAATGGATCGCGTGCTTGCCGACGGCACGGGCCGCTTCCACATTGGCCTTGGAATCGTCGACGAACACGCAATCCTCCGCTTTGAGCCCATAGCGGTCGAGCAGGAGGTGGTAGATCGCCGGATCGGGTTTGAGCAGACGCTCGTCGCCGGACACGATGATGCCGTCGAAGCCGGCCAGGAACGGGAAGCGCTGCTGCGACAGAACAAGCTTCGGGCCGGAGAAGTTCGTGATGCAGTAGTTCGGCACGCCCGCCTCTCTCAGGCGCAGCAGCAGGGCGACATGATCATCGAAGACGCCGGAGACGGTCTCGTCCCAGCGCTCATGGAAGGCGCGGATCTGCATTTCGTGCTTCGGATGATCCTTGACGAGCAAGGCCACCGCCTCGTCCCAGTCGCGGCCCCGGTCCTGCTCCAGGTTCCAGTCATGGGTGCAGACATTGGCGAGGAACCACTCCATCTGCTCCTCGTCATCGAAGATGCGGCGATAGAGATTGCGCGGGTCCCATCGCAGCAGAACGTTGCCGATATCGAACACGACGGTTTTAGGCTGCCCCATGGTCAAGCTGCTTTCCTTCGACTCTCGTCGACGATGTTTAGCCGTCCGGAGGCACCCGCGCCACTCTTAAGGACTAACGGGCTGCCTCCGAAATCCGAGCGACTGGGCAGGCGTAGATCTGAACCGAGGCTGAAGCTTGGCCGGAGCCGGCTCCCTCGATATCGAGGGAGCCGATCAT
The DNA here is from genome assembly GCF_055792825.1 of Microvirga sp. GN3. Lineage (NCBI taxonomy): Bacteria > Pseudomonadati > Pseudomonadota > Alphaproteobacteria > Hyphomicrobiales > Methylobacteriaceae > Microvirga > Microvirga sp. GN3. The sequence goes on along the minus strand of NZ_JBVVAK010000005.1, from coordinate 18,004 downwards.
CAGGCTTATCCGCCGATGTTGTAGGCTGCGAGTGCTGCCATGTTGACGATGTCGCTGTCGGTCGCGCCGAGGGAGACGATCTGGATTGGCTTGTCGAGCCCCACCACGAGCGGGCCCAGCACCATCGCGCCGCCGAGTTCCTGCAGCATCTTGGTCGAGATGGAGGCCGAGTGGAACGCAGGCATGACGAGCACGTTCGCCGGCTCCCTGAGGCGGCTGAACGGGTACTGCGCCATGGCGTCCCGGTTGAGCGCCACATCGGCGGACATCTCGCCGTCATATTCGAAATCGACGCGCATATCGTCGAGAATCTGCACAGCCTCCTGGATCTTCTCGGCGCGCTCCGCTTTCGGATGTCCGAAGGTCGAGAACGAAAGAAGCGCCACGCGCGGCTCATAGCCGAGACGGCGTGCGACACCGGCAGCCTCTATAGCGATCTCGGCGAGTTCCTGTGCGCTCGGCATCTCGTGGATAGCCGTATCCGCCACGAGAACCGTGCGGCCGCGCGCAAGGCAGAGCGACACGCCGATGACCCGATGTCCGGGCTTGGCGTCGATCACGTGCCGCACGTCGGTCAAGGCCGTCGAATAGTTACGCGTCGCGCCTGTCACCATGGCATCCGCATCGCCCAGGGCCACCATGGAGGCGGCAAAGTGGTTGCGGTCCTGGTTGATCATGCGCTGGCAGTCGCGGAACAGGTAACCCTTGCGCTGCAGGCGCTCGTAGAGGAACTGTGCGTAGGTCGCATTGCGGTGCGACAGGCGCGCATTGTGGATCTCGATGCCCTCGCGGCCTTCGAGTTCGATGCCGGCATGAGTGGCCGTTTCCTGAATGCGATCCTCGCGACCGACGAGAATGGCCTTGCCGAGTCCCTGGTTGACGAAGGACAGGGCGGCGCGGATCACCTGCTCCTCCTCGCCTTCCGCGAACACGACGCGCTTCGGGAACTTGCGCACGCGCTCGAAGATCCGATTGAGCGTGCCAGCCACCGGGTCGCGCCGGGCGGAGAGCTGCGCCTTGTAGGAGCGCATGTCGACGATGGGGCGGCGCGCGACGCCCGTATCCATGGCAGCCTTTGCCACCGCCATCGGAATCGTGTGGATCAGGCGCGGATCGAAGGGAACGGGAATGATGTATTCGCGCCCGAAGCGCGGACGCGAGCCCTGATAGGCCGCCGCCACTTCATCGGGAACATCCTCGCGGGCGAGTTCCGCCAGCGCCTGGGCGGCCGCGATCTTCATTTCCATGTTGATCGTGGTCGCCTGCACGTCGAGCGCGCCGCGGAAGATGTAAGGGAAGCCGAGAACGTTGTTGACCTGGTTCGGATAATCGGAGCGTCCTGTGGCGATGATCACGTCGTCACGGATACGGGCCACTTCCTCTGGCGTGATTTCCGGATCGGGATTGGCCATGGCGAAAATAATGGGATTCGGTGCCATAGAGCGGATCATCTCGTCCGTGAAAGCGCCCTTCGCCGAGAGGCCGAACACCGCATCGGCGCCGTTGAGCGCATCCGCGAGCGTGCGGGCACTGGTATCGGCGGCATGGGCCGATTTCCACTGGTTCATGCCCTCGGTGCGGCCCTGGTAGATCACACCCTTGGTATCGCAGAGAATGACGTTGTTCGGTGCGAAGCCCATGGCTTTCAGAAGCTCGGTGCAGGCGATGCCGGCAGCGCCCGCGCCGTTCACCACCAGCCTGGTCTTCGCCATGTCGCGGCCGGTCAGATGCAGGGCGTTGATGAGGCCCGCCGCCGCGATGATCGCCGTGCCGTGCTGATCGTCATGGAAGACGGGAATGTCCATCAATTCGCGCAACCGCTCCTCGATGATGAAGCATTCCGGCGCCTTGATGTCTTCGAGGTTGATACCGCCGAAGGACGGCCCGAGATAGCGTACGCAATTGATGAAGGCGTCCGCATCCTCCGTGTCGACCTCAAGATCGATGGAATCCACGTCCGCGAAGCGCTTGAAGAGAACGGACTTGCCCTCCATCACCGGCTTCGAAGCAAGAGCGCCGAGATTGCCGAGGCCGAGGATCGCGGTCCCGTTCGAGATCACCGCCACCATGTTGGAGCGGGTGGTGTAGTCGAAGGCGCAGGACGGATTTTCCGCGATGGCTAGCACCGGTACCGCGACACCCGGCGAATAGGCCAGCGACAGGTCGCGCTGGGTCGCCATGGGCTTGGTCGGCACGACTTCGAGCTTACCGGGCCTCCCTTGCGCGTGGAACTGCAGCGCCTCCTGATCGGTGAAGGTGGGGCGTTTGCGGCGGATCGGGCGCTGATCGTCGGTCATGAGATATGGTTTCTTTTGATGCGGAGCGTTTCCAAAGGGGGATGCGACCTTAAGGCATAGGTGGCGCCCTCCTCAAGACTTGTCCACATTCTTCCTTCGGACCCTATGACACGGATGAAAGGGTCTCGAGGCTTTGCTACACAGGACGGATGTCGTCCCAAGCTGTCTACAAGTCTCCCGAGACCATCGATCCGAGCGCCGCTCCTGCACCCATTCCTCCGCAGGACAGCCGCGTCACGCCCATGATGGCGCAGTATATCGAGATCAAGGCCGCCAATCCGGACAGCCTGCTGTTCTACCGGATGGGCGACTTCTACGAATTGTTCTTCGAGGACGCGGAGATCGCGAGCCAGGCGCTCGGCATCGTGCTGACCAAGCGCGGCAAGCACCAGGGGCAGGACATCCCCATGTGCGGCGTGCCCGTGGAGCGGGCGGACGACTACCTCCAGCGCCTCATCGGCCTCGGCCATCGGGTCGCCGTCTGCGAGCAGACCGAGGACCCGGCGGAGGCCAAGAAGCGCGGTTCCAAATCCGTCGTGCGCCGCGACGTGGTCCGCCTCGTCACTCCCGGCACGATCACCGAGGAGCGCCTGCTCGAGCCCGGCCGGGCCAACTACCTTCTCGCCATCGCCCGCCGCCGCGCCTCCGACACGCATTGGTCCTATGGCCTTGCCGCCGTCGACATATCCACAGGGCATTTCGTGCTGAGCGAGACGGACGGCACCGGTCTCTCCGCCGAGATCGCCCGCTTCGAGCCGCGCGAGATCCTGGTTCCCGACGTCATCCATGACGATCCGGAACTCCGGAGCTTCTGGCAGGAGACCCGCGCCTCCATCACGCCGCTCTCCCGCGAGGGGCTCGACCCGGCTTCCGCCGAGCGGCGGTTGAAGGATTATTTCGGGGTCGCGACGCTCGATGCCTTTGGCGCCTTCAGCCCGGCCGAGATCACGGCAGCGGGCAGCGCGCTCTTCTATGTCGAGAAGACGCAGATCGACAGCCGTCCGACGCTGAACCCGCCTTCCCGCGATAGTTCGGGCGCCGCTCTCGCCATCGATGCGGCGACCCGTGCCAATCTGGAACTCACCCGCACCCTGTCCGGCGAGCGGGCGGGGAGCCTTCTCGCCACCATCGACTGCACGATGACGCCGGGCGGCGCACGGCTCCTCGCCGAGCGGCTCGCCGGTCCCCTCACCCATCCGGACCAGATCCGCGACCGGCAGGATTCCGTCACGACGCTCGTCGAGAACAACGACCTGCGCGACCGCCTGCGGCGCATCCTCAAGCGCTCGCCCGATCTGGCGCGGGCGCTGTCGCGTCTCAGCCTCGGACGTGGCGGACCGCGGGACTTGGCCTGCGTGCGCGACGGCCTTTTCGCCGCCCGAGAACTCGGGCTCGAGCTCGCAATCGCTCCCGATCTGCCGAAGGAGCTGTTTGAGGCCGCGCAGGTGCTCCAGGGCCTGCGCACGGATGTGGCGGACCGGCTGGCGGCCGCCCTGGCCGACGATTTGCCGCTGCTCAAGCGCGATGGCGGCTTCATCCGCGCGGGCTTCGATTCCAATCTCGACGAGTTGCGCGAGCTGCAGCAGGATTCACGCCGCTTCATCGCTGCGCTCCAGTCACGCTACGCCACCGAGACCGGCTGCCGGACCTTACGGGTCAAGCACAACCACATGATCGGTTACTTCGTGGAAGTGCCGCAGAATGTGGGCGAGGACCTCTTGAAGGAGCCATGGAAAGATACCTTCGTCCATCGCCAGACCATGGCGGGCGCCATGCGCTTTTCGACCATGGAACTCGGCGAGCTCGAATCGAAGATCGCCTCCGCCGCCGACCGGGCGCTGAAGATCGAACTCGCGTTGTTCGACGAGATGGTGCAGGCGCTGCTCGATCTCGCCAGCGACATCGCCGCTGCCGCCGAAGCCATCGCGGTCATCGACGTGACCGCGTCTCTCGCCGATCTCGCCATGCGTCTCGACTGGACGCGGCCTGTTGTCGACACCAACCTCGCCTTTACCATCAAGGGCGGCCGCCACCCGGTAGTCGAGGCGGCGCTCAAGCGCGAGGGCGTTCCCTTCATCGCCAATGATTCGGATCTCTCAGGAAAAGATGCGGGCCACATCCTGCTGATCACCGGCCCGAACATGGGCGGTAAGTCCACCTATCTGCGCCAGAACGCGCTGATCGTGGTGCTGGCGCAGATGGGATCCTATGTTCCGGCGAAAGAGGCCCATATCGGCATCGTCGACCGGCTCTTCTCGCGCGTCGGCGCCGCCGACGATCTGGCACGCGGCCGCTCGACCTTCATGGTCGAGATGGTGGAAACCGCCGCGATCCTCAATCAGGCGACGGCCCGCTCGCTGGTCATCCTCGACGAGATCGGCCGCGGTACCGCCACCTTCGACGGTCTCTCCATCGCCTGGGCCGCCATCGAGCATCTGCATGAGGCCAATCGCTGCCGCGCCCTGTTCGCCACGCATTTTCATGAACTGACGGCGCTCGCCGAGCGGATGAAGCGGATTTCCAACGCGACCCTGAAGGTCACCGAATGGAACGGCGAGGTGGTGTTCCTGCATGAAGTCGTGCCCGGCGCCGCCGACCGTTCCTATGGCCTGCAGGTAGCGCGCCTTGCCGGTCTGCCGGCTCCCGTGGTCGAGCGGGCGAAAACCATCCTGAGCGAACTGGAAAAGTCGGATCGCGAGGCGCCGAAGCGCGCGCTCGTCGACGACCTGCCGCTCTTCGCCGTTCCCGTTCGCACGGAGCCGGCACCAGCACCGAAGCGGGATGGATTGCGGGAAGCCCTCGACGCCATGGATCCCGACGCGATGACGCCGCGGGAGGCGCTCGATGCGCTCTACCGGCTGAAGGCGCAGAAATAGCAGGACACGGTCAGGAGACCTGGGAGCTGCGCTCGCGGGAGGCTATGTCGAATGGGACGAATGTAACCGTCCGGGCATCCTCAGGCTCGCGGGGCTGACCAGCCATGAGATAGCTCAAGGCTTCGCGAACGCCGCGCTCCGTGTAAGGCTTTGCGATGACACCCCAGGCTCCTGCGAAATCTTCCGGGATCCGTTTGGCGTTTGCCGTCATGAACAGCACGGTGACCTGATGCTGGGCCGCGAGGACACGCGCCACATCGACTCCGGTCGGCCCATCGGACAGGTGCACATCGACGAAGGCGAGATCGGGTTTGACATCCTGGCCGAGGGAGAGAGCCTCCTCGGACGAGGTGGCCATCCCGACGACCTCATGACCCAGATCCTGCAGCAGGCTTTCGAGCTCGAGCGCGATCAGGATTTCATCCTCGACGATGAGGATGCGCAACGGCTTCTCGCTACTCAACCTGCGTCTCCTTCGCCTCGATGGGCATCACGATCTCCGCGCGTGTACCTGGCTCCCTATCGTGCCAAGTCAACCGCCCCTTCAACTGATGGACCAACATCGTGATCAGCGTTTTTCCAAAACTGCCCTCGGGCGGGGACGAATGACCGAGACCCACGCCGTCATCCTCGACGGCGATCATCACGCCGTTGTCAGTCCGTCCGATCTCGATTGTCAGTCGTCCCTGACGCCCCTTGGGGAAAGCATGCTTGACGGCATTCCCGATGACCTCGTTGAGCAGGAGAGCGAGAGCCGCCGCCTTGGAGGCTGGGACGGACAGGGGCTGGAGATGGAAGGTGAGATCGACCTGCCCCTTCGGCAAAGCCGTGATCAGCTCGCTGGCGAGTTCCGCCGTTAGGTCATTCAGGTTGAATCGGCTCACATCACCGGCCGTAGAGAGAAGCCGGTGCGCAGCCGAGAGCGCGCTGACCCGCTCGGCGACATCCTGCAGGACCTTGCGCGCCTCCGGATTCTGCAGACGGCGTGCCTTGAGCAGAACCAGGGACGTTGTCATCTGGAGGCTGTTCTTGACCCGGTGTTCGACCTCATGGAGAAGCGCCGTCTTCCGGTCGAGGGCGGTTTGAAGATCCCTGGTCCGGCGCCCGACTTCTTCCTCGATCTCGATGCGGTCCTGCTCGGCGGTTTTCTCTGCTCTGACATTGGTCAGCACCAGGGTGACCCACCGAAAGTGACCGGCTTCGTCATGGACGGGTGACATGGAGAGAGAACACCGGAAAGAGGAACCGTCTTTCCGGCGACCGAGAAACTCGGTCTCGAAAGCCTCTCCAGCGTGCATGGCGACACTGATGGCATCCAGGGAGGCTGAACCCGCACCTAGCTTATGAAGGAAATGCCAGCCGCGGCCCAGCACCTCATCGGGGGAATACCTAGTCAGATCGAGGGAAGCCTCATTGGCGAAAATGACAGGAGCGTGCACCTGATGTGGGTCGACCATCAGGACGGGGATGCGCAGGGACTGGAAGGCTGTCCTGAAAGGGGCCTCCGCAAGGTCTGCCATTCGCTCTGAAGGAGAGAGGCGGGTTTCGGCCAACATTACGATCTCAAGGCGCCACTTGAGATCTCATGGACCCACGATGATTGCTTGCTTGAGAAGAGAATTCGTCCCATGTCAGGACCTGCCCCGTCGATATAGAACCCTTGCGCCTGCGCGAGTTTTCGAGATGCGGCTCGCGATATAGTGGGACTCAACGCGACGATGGCGGCAGGGTTCCGTGGTCGGCACATCAAGTCGCACCGGCTCCACCGGAATAGCCAGAGCAACACTATCGCGTTTCAAAACACCACGCTAACATCGAACCTCTGTGGGAGGTCGAGGGGATGGTCATGCGCGTTTCCACTGTTGCGTTCGAAGGGATCGAGGCGCGTGCGGTCGATGTGCAGGTTCAGATTTCGCCCGGCGCGGTCGCCTTCATGATCGTCGGCCTGCCCGACAAGGCGGTGGCGGAATCCCGCGAGCGGGTCCGGTCTGCCCTGATCGCCTCGGGCCTCGCCCTGCCGGCGAAACGCATCACGGTCAACCTCGCCCCAGCAGACCTGCCGAAGGAAGGCAGTCACTACGATCTACCCATTGCGCTCGGCGTCATGGCGGCGATCGGCGCCATTCCGGCGGATGCACTCAATGGCTTCACGGTGCTGGGCGAACTGGCCCTCGATGGCTCCATCACGTCGGTGGCCGGCGCCCTGCCCGCCGCGATGGCGGCCTATGAGCGCGAGCACGGACTGATCTGCCCCGAGGCCTGCGGCTCGGAGGCCGCCTGGGCCGGCAGCGACATCGAGATCCTGGCGCCGCGCTCCCTGATCCAGCTCGCCAATCATTTCAAGGGCGCGCAGGTCATGGCGCGGCCGGAACCCGCCATCATGCCGACCTCCGGCTCGTTGCCCGACCTGCGCGACATCAAGGGTCAGGAGAGCGCCAAGCGGACGCTGGAGATCGCGGCTGCGGGATCGCACAATCTCTTGATGAACGGTCCACCGGGTGCCGGCAAGTCGATGCTCGCCCAACGCCTTCCCTCCATCCTGCCACCGCTCTCGCCGCGGGAACTCTTGGAAGTCTCGATGATCCAGTCGGTCGCGGGACTTCTGGCGGATGGCGCGCTGTCCAATCGCCGTCCGTTCCGGGCGCCGCATCATTCGGCCTCCATGGCGGCACTTGTCGGCGGCGGTCTCAACGCCCGTCCCTATGGCGCGACAATAAAGTTTTGGCACGACATGGCTCTAAGTCCTTGATCTTCGGCCAACCCGAAAAGACCCCGATCGGCGAAAGTTCTTACATTTTGAGCGTGTTTGAACCGGACGCGCCTCTGTGAGAGACAACAAAGTTTCGACACATTGAAAATTCTGCGCAACGGATTGCTTATTGCCCAGAAGGGGAACTGCGCTGGTCCACCTTGGCACCGCCAGGGCCACAGACAGTCTTTAACCGCGGTCGTGTGAAGGTCCGCTCACCCCGCAAATGGAGACTTTTGGTTTACTTCCGCCCTGTGCCGATACTGTTGAAAAACTCTCGGGCCCTGCGTCATCGGTCTATTACTAGGGTCAGTGTGCCAGATCAGGCGCAGCATCCTGTATGCTGATCACGCGAAAAATGGCAGTTGCGGACTTTTTCAACCTATCTGCCAGGAACGGACGCTTCGTCGTTGGACAGCCTATGACTTCGGTGGGACATCGAGCGAACAAAGATGATCGATGGCCAGAAGCATTACTGCCGATGAGTATCAGGTAACGGTGAGGTCACGTGCATGCGTGGGTCCGCCATTGGAGCAACCGTACCCTCTTTCGCAAGCGCCTCTGCCTGGTGGCGGTGTCCGAGTATTTCATAGCCGACAACCGTGACGGCCGGCGCGAACATGAGGATGATAAGGCAAATCGCCATATCGATGTCGGCAAACGCCGCAATGACGGCGAGCGCAACAACACCGGCTGTACCGATCAGCAACCAGACGTGAAAGGGATCGAACCGGCCAACGAGATAGGTGTAGAGCGCATAGATCGATCCGAGGAAGACACCGACCGGAATGGCGACACTAAGCACCGTCGCGAGCGCGCCGATATGGGCCTTGTGCTCGATGAAATAGGCTGCGACATGCAGACCGGCGCCGGTCGCGACGATGGAGGTGACGATCACCATCTGGCCGTAGCCCCAGACGAAGGCTCGGTTGCGATGGGCACGGAGCACCGGCGCGGACGGCAGGATGTAATAGACCCACCACATGCCGAAGGTGAGCCCGATGCCGGCAATGCAGACCAGTGCCGCATCGACGGTCCAGCCCTGTTCCTCGACCACGGCCGAGAGGGTCGCGAGCGTGCCCACCACTCCCTCGCCGAGCGCAATGATGGCGAACAGGCCGTGGCGTTCGACAATATGATGGGCGTGCCAGGGCGTGCCTCCATCCCTGTGCTCGGCGATGACGGGACCCGCCAGTTCGACGAGCGCGAGGAGGCAGGCGAAGATGAGGGTCACGCCGAGCGAGAAACCGACAAAGATCAGCACCGCCCAGCCGAGCTGGGCGATCGAGATGGTGACGGCATAGGTCAGGCAGGCGCGGCGCCGGGCTGGATCCTGCTTGGCCGCGCGCAGCCATTGGAATACCATGGCGACGCGCATGATCACATAGCCGAGCACCATCACCGAATTGTCGAGGTGTTCGCCGTGCTCGATGGAGGCGAACATGCGCGGCAGGCCGATCGCCAGGACCAGCACACCGGTCATCTGCACCATGGTGATGAGACGGAAGATCCAGTCATCGATATCGTAGGCCGAGGCGAACCAGGAGAAATTGACCCAGGCCCAGCAGATGCAGAAGCTCGCGAAGCCGAAGCCGATCAGGGCGGTGGCGTAGTGGCCTTCCGCCAGTGCATGCGCAAACTGGGAAGCCGCGAGCCCGAAGCTGACGACGAACGTCAGGTCGAACAGCAGTTCGAGCGGGGTGGCGCCGCGATGAGCCTCGTGGGGATTGCGTCCGCCCATGCGCCGGGCGTGATGGTGGAGGGTTTCGGAGTCGGTCGGCGTAGCGGTCATGGACGATCTCTCGTTGGCGATCACTGCGGCCTTCCCACATGCGAGAATGCGGATTTCAAAAGGCCAGGACATCCAAACTTCAGCGTTCCAGATCCTAGATGAGAACCCGCCGTTTGGCCACGATGCCGGCGGACCTTCCAGGCTTGAATGGCAGGCAAGGAAAGGCTCATCGGGGGTGCAGCACCTGCCACCAGACCTGCTTCGGAGGCCGAACCTGACCTTCAAGGAGATCGCCATCCGTTGCGGGTTCAGCGACCAGTGCCACTTCTCGCCCGCGTGTTCCTGAGGCTCATTCACGTATCGCTTGGCGATTGGCGGTGACTGCACTCGTAGCGCGGACAAGGATGTCTCTCGTCGGAGGACTAACGATCGCTCCGCACGGTCAGGCATCGATCCCAGTCCGGCGTGCCTCCGAAACGTTCGACGAGTGTGTCGATCAGAACCCGGACTTTGCCCGGGACATGGGAGCCCGGCGGGCGCACGATGTGGATGCCGTACTCGGGTCTTGGATAGTCCAGCAGGATGGGTTCGAGGGCACCGCTCTCAATGGCGTCGGAGATCAGGAACGATGGAGCGTCCGCGATCCCGAGGCCCGCGATCGCCCATTGGAGAATGGCTTCCCCGCTGTCTGACTTCAGGCGCCCCTCCGGTCGGATCGAGATCCGGCGCTTGCCCGACTGGAATTGCCACTCGGGCACAAGGCTACCCGTGTAGATCAAGCATTCGTGCCCAGCGAGATCCTGCGGTGTCCTTGGCCGCCCGTGACGGACCAGGTAGTCGGGACTTGCTACCAGTACCGCGTGAACGGGCGCTATTCTGCGGACGACAAGGCTGGAGTCCCTGAGGGAGCCGATACGGACCGCAGCGTCGAACCGCTCGCCGATCAGGTCGACCACACGGTCGGTGTAGGACACGTCAATCTCAAGATCAGGGTGGGCCGAGGCGAGGTCCGCCAGGACTGGCACCAGGTGCCGCACGCCAAAAGCGAGCGGTGCGGACAGGCGCAGGCGCCCACGCACGGATCGCCCCTGCTGCGCCACCGCATCGCGTGCTTCGTCCAGTTCGGCAAGGATCCGGTCGCACCGCGCCTTGAACTCGATGCCGGCCTCGGTTGGGGTGATGCCGCGCGTGCTGCGGCTGAGCAGCCGGGTGTCGAGATCCGTCTCCAGACGGGTTATTCTCCGACTGATGATGGACTTCGAGACGCCCAGGCGGGCCGCGGCACGGTTGAGACCGCCGCTCTCGATGACCTCCACGAAAGTCCTCATCCTCCAGTTCGGTTACGGCGGTGTTCCTCCGTTGGCAACAGCATGGTGCCGAATATGCGCCTTCTGCTGCATCCGATGAACCATTACCTCGGTCGTACCGCAAGGACCAGAACCCTTGGAAGGATTGCCATATGTCCACAGCTCTCGTGATTACCAGCAGCGCCCTCGGCGAAGCCTCCGTCTCCAGCCAGCTTGTTGCGGAAACCGTCTCCCGCCTGCGGTCCCACGATCCGGGTCTTCGGATCATCACCCGGGATCTCGGACGCGATCCCGTTCCGCATCTGACCATCGACTCCGCCACGGCCCTGCGCGGCGCGGAGCCGAGCAATGATGCCCAGGTTGCCGCCCGAGCCCTGTCGGACGGGCTGATCGCCGAGCTCAAGGCCGCCGATACCCTCGTCATCGGGGCGCCCATGTACAATTTCGGCATGCCCTCGACCCTGAAGGCCTGGTTCGACCACGTGCTGCGGGCCGGCATCACGTTCCGCTACAGCGAGAGCGGCCCCGAGAGCCTGCTCAAGGGCAAGCGTGCCCTGATTATCGAGAGCCGTGGCGGCCTCTACAGTGAGGGACCCGCGCAGGCGATGGACTCGCAGGAGCCGCATTTGCGCAACCTTCTCGGCTTCATGGGCATCACCGACGTGACCTTCCTGCGGGCGGAGAAGCTGGCTTTCGGACCAGAGGCCCGCGAACAGGCCATCGAAGCCGCGCGCCAGCAGATTGCGGAGACGATCGGCGAGGCCTGCCGCAAGGCGGCCTAGCCCGCCACGGGTCTCAGAGCGGAACACGGCCGGCTTCTGTCGCTCGATCTCAACAGGTAACATCGGTCGGCAGTGCGCTCAGCCGTCGCCTCCCTTGTCCTCATAACCATCCACAAGCAATGTTTGGTGGCTAACGGGTAGCCTCATATTGAGCTGCGGGGGCTGGCTCATTACGGTCAGTCCCCCGGCAGAACCATCAGACGATAGGGACGGAACATGAGTGATGTCGCGGCCATCGTCCTCGCTGCCGGGCGGGGCACACGGTTTCGTTCCGGCCCGAAGCTGCTGACCCCGTTGAACGGCAGGCCGCCGGTGTGCCACGTCGTCGAGGCCGCGGTCACTTCCTCGGCTGATCCCGTGATCGTTGTCACGGGCCATCGGGCCGACGAGATCGAAGCGTCGCTGGAAGGAGTTCCGATCAAAAGCGTTCGGAACCCCGCTTTCGCGGACGGACTTTCGACATCGCTGAAGGCCGGATTCGCTGCATTGCCGCCCCACACCAAGGCGGCTGTCGTTCTCCTCGGAGACATGCCGCTGATCAAGGCCAGCCTGATCGACACCCTTGTGAGCGCGTGGATGGCGATGGGCGAACCAGCGGCGGTGGTCCCGACGGTGAACGGGCAGCGCGGCAACCCCGTCGTGCTGTCGCGAGATCTTGAAGGCCTGATCGAAGGGCTCTCGGGAGATGCCGGCGCGGGGCCGATCCTGCGCGGGCGAGCCGACGTGATGGAGTGCCCGGTCGACGACCCGGCCATCCTCCGCGACGTCGACACGAGCGATGACCTCGGCATGATGTCCCCAGGCGCTTGACATGACCATGAAGCAGACGGCAACCGCCTGGAGCGTCTGCTACGTCATGGCCGTCGCCTGCCGATAGCGATCAACCACCTGCGCCAGCGCCGAGAGCGCCATCGTGACGGGATCGCGCGCCGACGGGATCAGTCCGAGCGGCGCCACGATGCGCGCGAGCGCCTCTTCCGGCAGCCCTCGTTCCCGCAGTGTCGCCAACCGGTTCGCGTGGGTCCGCTGACTCCCCATCGCACCGATGAAGAACCAGGGCTGGGTCAAAGCCTGTTCCAGAAGCAAGGGCTCCCAGGCGTGGTCGTGGAACATGAACACGAGGGCGCTCCAGGGATCCGCAACGAGGTCCGGCAACGGACCCGGGACGGTGAGGGCTTCCGCACGGGCACCAAGCGTCTCGGCAACCGTTACGATCCGCTCATCGGGCGAGAACAGCCTCATTTCGGTGCCATGGGTCAGACCCAGCCGAAGCAAGGCGAGGCTTTCCGCTCCATGCCCGATGACAACAAGCCCCAGCGGAGGCGCATACCAGGAGATGAACGTCTCTCCCCGCCAGCCTGGCATCTGCCAGCCAGGCACCTGCCGGGCTAGGCTAGGGAGGATGCATATTCCGCCTGCCCTGCCCTGCGCGAGAACCAGCGGCTGCCGCCGCTCAAGACAGACAACGGCCTCACGGATCTCACCCGGATCAGGATTGGGTTGGAACAGCAGATCCACCCCGCCGCCGCATGGAAGCCGGATGTCGATGTAAGGGGAACCTGCACCGTAGCGAACCTGCCGGGGCCGCCCGTCCCGGATCGCCTCCTGGGCTTCGGCAACGACGGCTGCCTCGATGCAGCCGCCCGAGAGCGAGCCGGCAAAAACACCATCCGCAGACACCCCCATCAGCGCCCCGATCGAACGGGATGATGAACCGGTCAGGCCGGTGATCGTCACCAGGGCAACCTGCTGACCGCGCTGTCCCGCCTCCAGGACGAACCGCAGGACATCGAGCGGGCTCGCGGTGTCGGCGACCGCAAACGGCCCGGGGACCCTGTCGGGCAGATCATCGACTCGAATGGCAGGAGCACATTGAAGCATGGTTCGTCCCAATCCCACGATCAAGCCGGCTCGATCCTGGATCCTTCGACTACGCATTGAGCCTTTCCGCGTTAGGCGGTCAGGACGTCTTCGATGCGGATCGGCAGGTGACGCACACGTTTGCCCGTCGCATGGTGGATCGCATTGGCGATCGCGGGAGCCGTTCCAACGAGGGCAATCTCACCCAGGCCCTTCACCCCGAGCGCGTTGACGTGCGGATCGTCCTCGTCGACGAACAGCACCTCAAGTTGCCCGATATCGAGGCTCACCGGCATGAGGTAATCGGCCAGGTGGGCGTTGACCGGACGTCCGTCCCGCGCATCGAGGGCCGTCTGCTCCATCAGGGCCATTCCGATCCCGCCGATCATGCCGCCGGTGCACTGGCTCGAGGCCAGGAACGGGTTGACGATGCGGCCCGCCCCATAGGCACCGAGGGCCCGCCTCACCCGGATCGTGCCGACGTCCGGGTCGATCGCCACCTCCGCGAACACGGCTCCGAACGAGTGCATGGAGTAGCGCTGGGCGACCTCGGGATCGCGGTGGTTCGAGGCGTGCGCCTCGATCGGCTGACTGCTGCCCGCAAGGATGTCGCGATAGGAGTGTCCTGTGGAGGAGTCCCCAAGCCGGCGTACGCTTCCGCCGACCCACTCGACGCCCTCCAGGGCTGCGCCGAACACGGGTGAGCGCTGGTCGGCGATCGCACGCCGCGTGACCTCATCCCGAGCTGCCAGGCAGGCGGCGCGGACCGCCGATCCGACCGAGGCCATCGTCATAGAGCCGCCATGCGGGGGCGCGGGCGGGAAGTCAGAGCGTCCGATGCTCACGCGAACCTGTTCAACGGGGATGCCGAGGGTCTCGGCCGCCACCTGCGTCATCGAGGTGTAGGTGCCCGGCCCCATGTCGCTAGCTGCGACCTCGACCGCGACGGCGCCGTCCGCATACAGCCGCACACGTGCGCTCGCGGCGCCAAATAGGACTGGATAGGTAGCGGAGGCGACGCCCATGCCAATCAGCAGTCGCCCGTCGCGCATCGAACGCGGTGCCGGAGTGCGCCGAGACCAGCCGAAGCGCTCGGCGCCGAGGTCATAGCATTGTATCAGGGAGCGGCTGGAGAAGGGCTTGTTCTCGCCCTCGTCGATCTGCGGCTCGTTGCGGCGGCGCAGCTCGATCGGGTCGATACCCAGCGCGTAGGAGAGTTCGTCGATCGCCGATTCGAGGGCGAAGATCCCGCTCGCTTCACCCGGGCCACGCATGTGGTTGGGAGTGCCGGTATCGAGCGGCGTCAAGCGATAGTTCGTGCGCACGTTAGGGCAGGAGTACATGTACTCCGTCGCCGAAAGCAGGGCCTCCATGAATTGCTCGTAGCGGCTTGTTTCGCCGGTGCCTTCATGGATGATGGCCGTGATCTTGCCGTCACGGGTCGCGCCGAGAGCCACGCGTTGCAGGGTACGCGGGCGATGACCGGTGGTGAAGAACATCTGCTTGCGGGTCAGCACGAGCTTGACGGGACTCCCGACCTGCCGGGCCGCCATAGCCGCGAGGGTCACGTGTGGCCATGTGCGCAGGGACGTTCCGAAAGCTCCGCCGATGAAGGGGCAGATCACCTGCACGTTCTGGACCGGCATGCCGAAGATCGCCGCGATCTCGGCCTGCTCGTTCACGACGAACTGGCTCTTGCTCCACAGGGTCAGTCTGTCGCCATCCCACGCGGCGACGACCGCATGCGGCTCCATCGGGTTATGGTTCTCCCGAGCAATATCGAAGGTGGCCTCAATCCTTACAGATGCGTCCGCGATCGCCTTTTCCGGATCGCCACGTGCGGTGTCCGCGTGGATACGTGTGCCGGGGCGCGTGGCAGCCTCTGGGATGATCGCCTTCGCGTTTGGATCGGAGGGGGTGACCACTGGCTGAGCAGCCGCATAGGTGATACGGAGTGCATTGGCGGCTCGTTCCGCGTGGTCAATCGTGTCGGCCACGACGACCGCAACCGGCTGGCCGTAGAACCGAACCTGATCGTCCTGGAGGACATGGAGCCGCTCCCCAACGGCCGGATCAATCGAAGCCTTGTGAGGCTGATAGGCCAAGCGCGGAGCGTTGAGGTGGCTGATGACCTCGACGACTCCGGGCATTCGCAGAACTGCGTCCCGGTCGATCCCCGTCACTCGGCCGAGACCGACGGTCGCACTGACGATCACCGCATAGAGCTGAGCGTGCTGGTTGAAGTCGGCCGCATAGCGGGCAGCGCCTGTGACTTTCGCCGGCCCGTCCACACGGGTCAAAGGTCTTCCGATCACGTTCGTGGTCATGCGACTTCCCCTGCCATTTCGAGAGCCCGGACAATGGTCCGCGGCAGCAGCTCGACCTTGTAGTGATTGTGCGACAACGGCCGAGTTCCCTCGAGGGAAAGTTGCGCCGCCGCTTCGAAGGCAAGGCGGTCTGGGGCCTTGCCGATCAGCGCCTCCTCCACCGCGCGCATGCGCCAGGGGCGCGTGCCGACGCCGCCGACTGCGACGCGAGCCTGGCGGATGGCCCCGCCTTCCATCTCGAGCGCCACGGCCGCAGAGACGAGCGCGAACTCGTAGGAAGCACGGTCGCGCACCTTGAGGTAGCGGGCCTGACGCGCGTATGGCCCACCCGGCACCCAGATCTCGACGATCAACTCGCCGGGGCGCAGGGTGTGCTCGAGATGGGGCGTGTCGCCAGGGAGCCGAAAGAGCTCCTCGACCGGGAAGCTGCGCTCGCCACCTGGCCCTCGCACCCGCATCGTGGCGCCGAGCGCGACCAAGGCGACGGCAACGTCGGACGGATGGGTGGCGACGCAATTATCGCTCGTTCCGAGGATGGCATGCCCGGCGTTGAGACCGTCGATCGCCGAACAGCCCGAGCCCGGATCACGCTTGTTGCAGGCAGCGTCCAACATCCGGAAGTAGGGGCAGCGCACGCGCTGCAATAGGTTGCCGCCCATCGAGGCCATGTTGCGCAGTTGCGGCGAGGCCCCCTCGATCAGCGACTCGGCGATCAGGGGCTGAAGGCGCTTCGTCTCCGGATGGGCCGCGACATCGCTCATGCGCGCGAGTGCGCCAATGACGAGATCCGAACCCTCCGCACGGATGCCGGCTAAGGGAAGCGCGTTGATGTCGACCAGACGCTCGGGCCGCTCAACCTCCTCGCGCATGAGGTCGATGAGCGTGGTGCCGCCGGCGATGTACCGTCCGCCTGCGGCGGCGGCGCGGATCGCGTCCTGCTCGGTCCGAACCTTCTCGAAACTGAAGGGTAGCATCGTCAGGTCCTCCCTGCCGCATCGGCGACTGCCGCGACGATCCCGGGATAGGCGCCGCAGCGGCAGATATTGCCGCTCATCCAGAACTGGATCTCCTCGGGCGAGGTGGCGTGCCCCTCGGCGATGCACGCGACGCCCGACATGATCTGGCCGGGGGTGCAGAATCCGCATTGAAACCCGTCGTGCTCGATGAAGGCGGCCTGGAGCGGATGCAGTTCATCACTCTTCGCCAGGCCCTCGATCGTGGTGATCTCGGCGCCGTCGTGCATGACGGCGAGCGTCAGGCACGAGGTCACGCGCCTTCCGTTCACGAGCACGGTGCAGGCCCCGCAGGCGCCCTGGTTGCAGCCCTTCTTCGTCCCCGTGAGGTCCATCCTCTCCCGGAGGACGTCGAGTACCGATTGTCGGGGGTCGATCTCGAGTTGCTGTTTCTTGCCGTTGACGACCAGGCGGACCCGTGCCGTCGGCACGACTGGCGGACCGTCCGGTGAAGCGGGTTGCGCGGTCGCTCCGGGGGTGGCGGCAAGGGAAGCCGCTCCTCCGGCCATTTGCAGGATCGAGCGGCGGGACAGTCCGCTCCGGGAGGCGGTGGTTCCTGACGGTGAGCGTGTCTTGCCCGGAGGGGCATCATCATCATGGTCGGACATGGTCATGCGGGCTCCTAATTGGTATGCCGGGTATGCCCGGACGCGGACGCATCGACACCTGAAGAACTACGAAAGGCCTTGGTCGGCCCGAAGAGGGACGGCTTATTGGGTGGGACTTACCCGCCTCCACAGGTCGTTGAACGCGATGCTGTCGAAGAAGGCCGACGCATTGATGATCTTTCCGTCGCTCAACTGGAGGAACCAGGCATAGGTATTGGCGTAGGGGACGCCGTCCTTGGCCGTGCCGCTCGCGTCGAAGAAGACGATCACGGTGTCGCCGTCCGCGTACATCCGGCGGATGGTCGGCTTGAGACCAACGCTCATGCGCGCATTGAAGGGCCGGATGACTTCGCCGATGAAGGCGTCACGACTGTCATAGGTTTTCGAAGCCAACGAATGCCCGGTGATGGTCCACTTCACATTCTCCGCGAGCAGATCGTAGGGACTGCCGGT
>NZ_JBVVAK010000004.1:176058-181537 GCF_055792825.1 Microvirga sp. GN3 | reverse complement strand
TCCACTTGGCTGATTGCGCGGCACGGCTTCCAGACGCCGACCGCCGTCCGCCACAAGCAGCTTCCATCCGCGGCGCTCGCCGCGTAGGTTTCAAGCCGGTGTCTCAAATACTGCGGGCAGTACAGAGGCTTGGCCAGCGTGGTGGCGAGACGGTGGCGGTTTGCTCGGGCGTGTAGCTCGTCCGGCGACCTGAACGATGCCGATCCTTGAGGGCTTCCAGGCCTTCTGCATTGAAGCGGTGGCTGCGCTTGCGCACGGTCTCGCCATCAAGACCCACACGGGCTGCAATCGTCGATGCGCTCTCGCCACGACTGGTGCGCCAGATGATTTGCGCCCGTTGCACCATTTGGGCCGGAGCAGTGCGCGAGTGGACCAACTTTTGGACCGCCGCACGTTCCGCAACGGTCATCTCCCGTAAGTAGACCGGTGCCATGGGGCCGCCTCCGCCAGCAGGTCAGAAGGCCGCCATTATACCCCTCTACCTGCCGGATGCACCACTTAGTAGCCTTTCCAAAAAAATCGCAGGATTCCTGCGTCAAGTCGGCAAATGCGACGCATTCAGCAAACACTATCCGGTAAAATAGCGGCTTGTTGATGGAAGGGTGCGCAACGAGTTCAAGCGAATTTCCTTAATGGAACAGGCCGTCAAGGCGCCGAGGGAGCAAAGTATATGCAGGTCGCAATGAGGCAAACACGACTTGAATTACAGCAAGAAATTGGCAATGAGGAATACTCCAAACTCCAACACGTGCGGCGACGGTTTTTTGGTCGATATGTTGGTGCATTAGTAATCACCGCGATTATCCTTTGGATCGTCTGGGAGTTTGCGCAGGGCCAGATTGAATGGGCAATCACAGGTCGCTACCTCACGGCCCCCGTAATCTTGGCAGGTCTCGGCAACACGATATTCCTGGCAGTATTGGCGATGTTGCTCGGGGTCGCGATTGGTGTGATTGTTGCCGTTATGCGGTTCTCACCCAATCCCGTTATCACGGGTGCGGCGCACCTCTATGTTTGGCTTTTCCGAGGTCTTCCATCACTACTGCAGTTGCTTCTATGGTTCAACCTTGCCCTGATCTTTCCTACGCTCGGTATCCCAGGATTATTCGAATGGCGCACTGTCGACGTGATGACACCGTTTGTTGCTGCATTATTTGGTCTCGGTATTAATCAGGGCGCGTACACGTCCGAAGTAATTCGCGCTGGACTGTTGTCTGTCGATCACGGGCAATATGAAGCAGCTAGCGCTATTGGAATGCACCGCCTACAAGCGCTCCGTCGAATTATTCTGCCGCAAGCGATGCGGTTCGTCGTGCCTCCAATTGGCAACGAATTCATCGGTATGGTCAAGTGGACATCATTGGCCAGCGTCATCCAATTTTCGGAGATCGTGTATGCAGCGGAGAATATCTACTTTGTCAACAACAAGGTAATTGAGCTGCTCTTCGTCGCCGCCTTCTGGTATTTGGTCGTCGTAACGGTTTTGTCACTTCTGCAATCTTTAGTTGAGCGGCATTTCGCTCGCGGCGCGGAGCGCGCCGCTCGATCAGGCAGGACGGGGTAAAACGATGACCGAAATTTTGAAGGCGATTGGCATTCGGAAGTCATTTGGTGCTTTCGAAGCGCTCAAAGGCATAGACCTGACGGTTAATCGTGGAGAAGTACTTTGCCTAATTGGACCGTCAGGTTCAGGGAAAAGCACCTTCCTCCGGTGCATCAATCAACTCGAAGTTATCGATAAAGGCGCGCTGTGGGTCCATGGGGAACTCGTTGGTTATCGGCGGGTCGGCAACAAGCTGTACGAGTTATCTGAACGTAAGATTGCGCGGCAACGATTGACAACAGGCATGGTTTTCCAGCGCTTCAACTTGTTTCCACACAAGACGGCACTGGAGAATGTAGTCGAGGGACCGACGCAGGTTCTAAACCTTGACCGTAAAGTTGCTGAGTCAGAAGCTCGCGAGCTATTGAAGCGTGTTGGCTTAGAACACAAATGCAATGCATACCCGATCGAACTCTCGGGTGGACAACAGCAGCGTGTCGCCATTGCTCGTGCGCTTGCCATGAAACCTGCCTTAATGCTTTTTGATGAACCCACTTCTGCATTGGATCCAGAACTCGTAGGTGAAGTCTTAGCCGTTATGCGAAATTTGGCTCAAACGGGAATGACAATGATAGTAGTCACGCACGAACTTGGCTTCGCTCGAGAAGTTGCTACCCGAGTTCTGTTCATGGACCACGGTCAAGTCATCGAAAGTGGCCACCCACAAGAAATTCTTGTGAATCCGAGACAGGCCCGAACGCAAGAATTCATCTCAGCAGTGCTGAGCTGACAGTAATCTCAAAATTTTGCTAACCAGAACGGAAAGGGGAACTTATGTCATCGCGAACCAAAACTCATCTGATTGCGGGAGCAGTCAGTTTCGTTCTCTGCCTTGCCACTAGCATTAGCTATGCACAGGACTCAAGGAAAGTCATCAACGTTGGCACAATAACATACTACCCGCCCTTTGCATTCAAAGACCCGGCGACTAACGAGCAGAGCGGCTTCGACCATGATCTGTTCAATGCCATGGCCGAAAAGATCGGCGCAAAGGCCAACTGGATCGAGTTCAGCTATCCGCAGTTGCTTAGCTTCGCCCCTCTTAAGACTGGTCGCGTCGACGCTTACGCGTCTGGGATGAGCGACCTTCCGGAAAGGCGTGAAAGCGGTGTCAGCTTCGTTAACTACGTATACGAGCCGTATCTTTTCTACACACTTAAGGCAAATGCAGAACACTTGAAGAATGCGGACAGTCTATGCGGGGAGCGGGTTGCCACTACTCGGAGTGCCCAGACTCAAGCAGATACTGTGATGGAATGGAGCCAAAAAAACTGCACCTCTGCAAGTAAACCCGCCGTAGTTATCGTTCCTGGGGAAAGCGCAGTCCAGAACCAATTGTTGTTGAAGCAGGGCCGTGTAACGGCTGCCGTGCACGGCGCGGGCGGCTTGGCATATACTAACAAAACGCAAGGCGACATTTTCGTAACGCTAGGAAGACCTCTTCACAAATATATGTATGGGATTGCTTTCCGAAACGACAATCAGGAGCTTGGATTAGCATTACGGCAAGCCCTTGACCAGCTCATTGCGGATGGGACATATGTGAAACTCTTAAATAAGTGGGGCTTACCGGAGAATGACAGCTCGATCGGCAAGGCAACGATCAATGCTGGAAAATGACCCAATTTTAAAGGAGTAGAGATAGTCTTACCTTCTTCGGGATTGATATCAATCGCCACAGCTTCAGGACTAGCCCTGTTTAGCTGCTGGAGCTGAGGCAAATTCAAAAGAGTCATACCTGTTCTCGGATTTGCTCCGCTTATGGTATCATCCTCAGCGCTCAAAAAGTGAAGGCGGTCTTACGATCTTCACGAAAGCGGTGTAACATAGGGTTGATCTTGCTCAACTTTTGATACTGCTGGCGAACTCCTCATCCTGGAGTGGGAGCAGCCATCGTGAGCTTGGTGATGCGGATTGACGGCTTTGCTCAAGTGGTGTGTTACCAATCTAAGCACCAATGCGGACGAGGTTCATGGCGGCTGCCGTCAAGGACGTGTTGCAGATGCGGCTTTGCCAGCCCGATGGAGCGTGAGCGCCGCAGGTGCAGGGACCGGACACCGGCCGAGATCGTTCCCTCAATCCCGGCGCGCTACTGATACTCTGTGAGCATCACGAGCGGGGATCTTGCAGGTGCTTTGCGTCGCGGAGATTTGCCGCCTGTTTTTGCAAGGAGCTCAGGTGGATGGATTGGGACGAGGCTGATGCCAGTCATCAAGACAGGCATGAAGGCAGCGATTATCATCGCGTCGAGGTGATCGCCGGCCGGCAGAGAAGGCACAGATCGGCTACAAGCGGCGGCCCGGCTTCTATGGTGGCAAGCCGTCGATCGTGGTCGACAACACGTTGGCCCAGCAGTTCGATGTCGAAGTGCCGGACAAGACATGGGTAACAGACATCACCTACAGTGCGCCTCGTCCCGGATGGTCCGGGGTGCATACGACTGGAATGCATTGAGAAAGGAGGATTTGAGAATGCCTTGCTCCCTGCTGTGAGGGGGCATGAGCCCAAGCGGCGGTGACCTGCCGTCAACTGGCAGGGTGACGTAGCCCGCAGGTAAAGGGAATTGAGGCGAAGCCGTTACGCCGAGATGGTTCCCGAGGCTGTAGCACTGGAAGGTTGAGGAACACGAACCGGTTAATCCGCATCTGAGGGCCGAAATGTCGCCTTCGCCTACACGGCTTAACAGGCGAAATGCTGATAAGGTAGCCGGAGACGTATGCCGGCGGCATCCGAAAGGCAGTGGATGATCTCGATGCGCTGGCGCTTGCCTACCGAGAGGTCGCCGACCAGCGAATATGGATCCAGCGGCAGGCGTACCGGTAGGAGAGCGCCTTAGCCTTGGCCGCGATGGTGGCGATCGGCGTATCGTCGTCGAGCGACAGGGCGATGTTTTCGGCAGCCGTGAGCGCGTCGAACAGTGAAAAGTGGTGGAACACCATCCCGATGGCGAGCTTGCGCGCCGCACCTAAGCAGGGTTCAGCGGGATGGCCAACGGATGCGGTCTGTGATTCCATCTCCTGGTTTGGTTCGGGATGCGGATCATGGCGGGCAAATCCCCTGTTGTCGCGAGCGCCGCGCAGCGGCGTGACCTCATGGCCCTCAGCCACTCTCGGGATCGCGGCGAGGCGGATCGGGCGCGGGCGCTCCTGCTGACCCTGGCAGGCTGGACGAGCCCGCGGATCGCCGAGGCCTTCGGAGTGCGCGAGGATACCGTGCGGCTCTGGCGCAGCGCTTTCAGGAAAGGTGGGGTCGATGCGCTGCGGCGATCCGTTGCCCCGGGACCGGCGCCGGTCAAGGCCGAGCGCGCGCTCGCTGTGGCCGAGGCGGTTCTGGCGGGATCGGTCGCGGATCGCCCCAACTGGACCTTGCCGCGGCTGGCCGACGAGATCGCAAAGCGCTCCGGCGTGCGCATCTCGCGCTCGCGGCTCTCGGTCGTGTTGCGCCAAAAGGGGATTTCCGCTGGCGCCGGCCGCGCCATACCCTGAAGGGCCGCCAGGATGCACAAGCCGTGGATCGCGCTGGCCTGCGCCGCAAGCTCCTGAAGGCGCAGGCTGAGGCGGGCGATATCGTGCTCTTGTTCGGGGATGAGTCCGAAGCGCTCACCCATCCCTATCTGGCCCATGCCTGGGCCAAGAAGGGTGCGGATCTGCGCATTCCGCAGTCCGGTATAACGCACAGCTAGACAAGGTCTTCGCGCTACTTTAGCCATGACGCGAACGAGGCCGACCACGCGTGTTAGTCCAGTGCGCCCCGGGTCAGCTCGTCTGGCTCGTAGCGGTGGAACCGCCGAACCGGCCCGCGACCCTACGCGTCTAGGCGTGGGAAGAACCGGGTCCGTACCCGGTCTATCCCTACCCACTCGCGAAGCCTGAGTAG